>MFRQ01000008.1 GCA_001784615.1 Candidatus Melainabacteria bacterium RIFOXYA2_FULL_32_9 | reverse complement strand
AATGTTTAATTAAACTACAATTAAACTCTATATAATAATATAATAATATGCTAATATTATTCTTGAATTAATATATAAGTATTCTATATAACACACGTTTATATTTAATTTTATCGTACCTGGTAGAGTAAGAGTGAGACAAATATTATGAAAGATAGTTCAGTTCAGATGCAAGAAAATGTGGCTTTAAATCCAGAAAAGCCTATGTTTCCAATCAGCGTAATAGCAAACATTCTACAGGTTCATCAAAGAACACTTAGAATTTATGATGATGAAAATATTTTAGTTCCATCAAGATCACCTAAAAATCGTAGATTATATTCTTTTAACGATATTGAAAAAGGCAAATTTGTACAATTTCTATCCAGAGAATTAGGAATTAATCTTGCTGGAATTAAGATTATTTTCCATCTTTTAGCTCAACAGCACATTGCACCAAGCAGATATATGGAACATATCGGAAATGTAGCAAAAGAGTTGAATATCTCTCAAGAAATTCAAGAAGAAAATAGAATTAAACTTTCAAGAAGAGGCAGAAAAGCTAATCCTGCTAAAGTATAATAAGCTTATTGCTTCAAACTAACTTAATTATTGTAATAAATCTGAAACAATTGATGATTTATTACAATAATTTGCTATATAATAACTTGCGTCTGGATTTTAACCCATACAACTATGCAAATTATTATATTTACTTATTTAGAAAAATTTGTGTTACTTAATTTATCTGATAAATATGCAAAAAAAAGTATCTAAAAGAAAAAAAAACTATATAACAAATAAAGAAAGATTTTCTTCATTAAAAGATCAAAAATCACTTTCTAAAGAAGAATTTTTTGCAGAATATATCAACCTGCTTTCTGATCTCAGAGAGAGAGAAAGAATTACCAGACGAATAAGTAATCAAATAAGAGAATTTCTGGATTTAAACCAGGTTCTTAAGACAACAGTTGAAGATGTAGGTAGACTATTTAACGCTGATAGATGCTTAATTGCACTATTTAATCCTGAAACTTCAAAACTTTACTCTGAAAATGAATACAGAATAAGTGGAAATATTCCTTCGATTTTATATACACAGTTACCACTAGACATACCACATAACTGGCAAAAAACCTTATTTATAGATAAAAATTCTGTGGTAATTAATGATGAAAAGTCTAATTTACTAAATACTGAAGAAAAACAATATATAAGCCTATTCAATATAAAATCCCTGTCTATCACTCCAGTTGTATATAAGGGCGAAATACTTGGAGTAATTACTGTTCAGAGAATACAATCGGACAAGCAATGGGAATCAAAAGATATTGATATTCTAAAAGATATAAGCGACCAAATTGCAATAGCAATAAAACAGGCTGAATTATATTCAAACATAAAAAAGCAAGCAGAAAGAGAGAAACTTTTAAGAAAAATCATTGAAACAATTAGAAGTTCTTTAGATATTGATGATGTGCTTCAAATTATATGTAAAGAAGTAGCTGAATTATTTGATGTGGAAAAGGCTTCTATTGTTGAAATTAAGACTGATATTCCTCAAGGTCCACAATTTATATTTAAATGTGCATATAAAACTAGAGAAGATATTCTGAGTTCTACAGATATTGATTTTGATTTACGTACTCATAATTATTGGAAACAAGTTATACTAGATAATCAAGAAATATTGGCTATTAACAATTTATCTGAGTCAAACACTCCTGATTACTTCAAAAAAACCTATGAATTATTAAAAGTAAAATCTATACTTGGTATAGGAATAAAAAAAGATGATGATAAATGGGGTGGAATAGCATTACATAAAGTAGATAATTATAAAAATTGGACAGAAGATGAAATAAGCCTTCTTAAAGTAATTGCAGATCAGATTTATATAGCAATTAAACAGGCTGAACTATATACTGAAACTAAAAAACAAGCAGAAAGAGAATATTTATTACGAAACATCATAAGCACAATTAGAAATTCTTCTGATATAGATGAAATAAAGCAAACTATAGTAAATGATATAGGCAAGACTCTTAATGCAGACAGATGCATAATATATGATATACCAACAGGCATTGATTCTTATAACTATACAGAATATCTATCATCTCAAGATTTAAAGAGTCTTAAAGGGGTTGAGGCAAATTTTATTACCGAAAATAAGCAAGAAATAGTTATAAATGACACAAAAAAATATTTAAAAGACCATAATCTAGCAGAAACTCAAACAGCAAAATATTTAGAAGAAATGAATATTAAACCAGTGCTAAGTATTCCAATCATTTATGCTGATGAAGTTCTTGGTGCCTTTGTGGTTCATTTTACTAGAAAAAAAATTGTATTTTCATACAAAGATCTGGAATTTTTCAGAACACTCGCAAATCAACTGGGTATTACTTTGCAAAAATCCAGGCTTTATCTTACATTAAAGCAAATTGAAGAACGAGAAAAACTGTTAAAAAAAATAATTAATACAATCAGAAACACTCCGGATATTAATAAATCCCTCAATACTATATGTAAGCTAATAGCAAAGTTATTTAACGTTGAAAAAGTATTAGTCGTAGACTTTCCAAGCAGAAAAAATTTTAAAGAATATTACATCAAACAAGAATGTAAAACTAACAAACATATAATAGGTATAAGTGATATCAGAATTAACAAAAAAACTATCGAATATTGGGAAAATGAAATATTTGTTAAAAAATCTAAGGTGATTATTAATAATATAACTAAATCTGATATACCTGATCAATTAAAAAAAACTTTCAAACAAATCGGTATTAAATCAATTATCGGTCTACCTATAAAAAAAGCAGATGGAATATGGGGTTCGATATCTTTATCTCAATATAATTATTATAGAAACTGGACTAAAGAAGAGATAAGACTTCTTGAAATAATCGCAGATCAAATATATCTAGCATTCTTACAATCAGAAATGCATACAACAATTAAAAGACAAATTGAAGTAGAAAGCCTAATCAGGTCCGATAATAGTATTGTTATCAATAGAAACCTAGCCCAAAACATAGGATTAAATTGTGCTATTTCTTATTCAGCCATAGTAAAAATTTATCATTATATTAAAGATGAAGGAAAACTTGATTCTGACGGCTATTTTGTTAGTACTATGGAGAATCTAACTTCCAGTACATATCTATCTATATCTGAACAGAAAAACGCCCTTCAAGAATTAACAGATTTAGCACTAATTAAATATAAAGAAGATAAACAAAATAAAATTTATATAAGAATTTTAGAAGATGAAAATATAATAAAGAACTATATATCGGATCCAAAACTCCCTCATATAAACAAACAAGGTATAAAGCCAAAAAGTACAGAAAAAATATTCTACAATATCTCTGAATTATATAGCATTTATTCAAAATACTATCCTAAAAACTGTGTTAATTCGGCAAAATATTTTATTGATAAAAGTAAATTAACTCAAAACATAGAATCCACTAAGATTACAAAGCAGTATTTTGCTGTTATTTCTAGAACAATGCATGATTTTATGCAGCAATATTCTCTTAACTTTAATAATATGAGATCCATAATTGACGAATGGTTCAGTAAGAATCCAAGTAAAGCAAATCACCAAATTATTAAATTTGGATTATCAAATAAAATTCTTGTTAATAGACTCGAAAAAACTTTGTTTTATAGATTACAAGAAGCACGACTATTAATTACTGATTGTGGCTCGAAAATGGACTTTTACTCAAATACTAATCTGAATTTGTATAATAAAATAGATTCAGAAAAAGATGAAGATTAAATTTAAGTGAATTTAAAAACTTATTTTTTTATTAAAAAGCTAAAAACCAATATTAAATTTTGCTAGAATTTAATTAAGGACAGCGAAAAAAATCATTAAAGATTTTGATGAAAAATCTTTTGTGATTTTTGTAGCCTGCTTCTTATAACCAGCTATTAATCGAGTAAGAAAAAATGCGTAAGTATTTTTTCTTACGTCCTTAGTTATCTCTAAATTACAGGAGGTTATAATTATGAGTAAAAATTCTAAATTTCTGGCTACATTAGGAATAGGATTTATTGCTATTTTTTTAGGCTCGCTAACTGCTGTATTTCTAGTCTTTAGCCATATTATAAAAACCACAAATGTCTCATATATAAGTGTTGATTCACTTTTTGATAATTTATCTAACTTTAATTCGTCGAATACCAGTATTTTTAATGATATAGACAATCAAATTAATAAAATATTTAAAGAGGTTCAAACTCTTCTGCCATCATTTAACTTTAATGCCAAATTAAATCTGTCAAATTCACCAACTATAAAAACAGAAAGCACACCAAATGAATATAAAATCACAGTCAACCTAAAAACTTTAGGTGAAGATGAAAATAACGTAAATCTTGAGATTAAAGATAATATAGTTAATATTTCAGCAAAATATGAAAACAAAAAAGATGATAGAATAATAAGCTCATCAAGCTTTTATCAATCATTTACTCTGCCTGAAAAAATTGATTCTTCAAAAATTAAAAAAGTTAAACAAGGAAGCAATTTAATAATAACCATACCAAAAGTTGAGCCGCCAAAAAACTCAAATACCAATGAGAATCAAGCCTTAGATAAGAATTTTATCTAAACTTCAGCTCTCTTTATGATTGATTTTAGTTAATAAAACCGGACAGGGGGTTTCATACATAACCCTTCTCAGGATATTAGCATGAGGAGGAGCTAATTTCCCATGCCAGGCCATTGCAATCAGATCATTATTATGATCTTTTGAGAAATTTATTATATGTTCTGCCGGATCACCTGTTGATACAAAAAATTCAACTTTAAAATGGTTTTTTAAAGTTGGGCCAAATCGCCTGAGAAACTCTTTTGACCATGAAGGCCATTCATGTTGAGGATGATCTTCATAATACGGCACAGTGTACATACCCGATTCAGCAGGATGTTTCATTTCAGATACAGATATATGCAATAAGTCTATTTCAGCATTAGTTTTGGATAAAATTGCCATAGTAGGTTCAAGCGCTTGTGCTGCACCTGGAGAGCCATTCAAAGGAATTAAAACATTTTTTGCTTCCCATAAATCATCTTTTTGCTGAATTTTAATATTTGGCCTAATTAATAATACTGGGGTTGTTGAATTTTCTATAACTTTTGTAGCTGTACTACCACTAATTTTCTCAGGATCATATCCTTCCCCTTGGGTACACATAACTACATATTCAGCGTTTTTAGCTTCTTCTAATATTACCTCAACAGGATTACCTTTTTTATGACTAATTATACATCTTGGAAATTCTTCCATTTTTATCCTGGTTTTTTTAATTAATTCTTCTTTAGACAAAGTTTCATCTGATACATATAATATATGAACTATCATATTCAAAAGAATAGCAATGCTTTTAGCCGGTAATACAGCCTTCAATGAAATATCTGATCCATCCAACGGTAATAGTATCATCTTTCCCTGTTTCATTTTATTTATCTCCAACACCATTTATGAACTTTATGAGCTGAATAAGTGTTATTCGGATCTAATTCTCGCCAATTATCAAAACCAACACTAATATTTACCTTCTTATCACCGATTATTTCAAGAATTATTTTATCTTTATTAATCTGCAAATTTACTTTTTGCCCATGCCAATATATTGAAAATTCTAGATTTTCCCAATGGTCTGGCAAGTGAGGATCCAACATTAAACCTTCATCATAAATATACATACCCGCAAATCCCATAACAATAGCCTGCCATACTCCACCCATAGCTGCCATATGGATTCCCCCGGATGCATTACCCATATTATTATATAAGTCAACCTCAGCAGCTTGCTTAAAGTAATTATAAGCCTGGTCAATTTTCCCTAATCTTGCGGCTACTGCACTATAAATGCTAGGACTTAAAGAACTACCGTGACCTGTACGAGGTTCATAAAAGTCATAATTAGCTTCAACTATGTCTTGAGGGAACTTATCTGCTAATAAATATAAAAACATTAGTACATCAGGTTGCTTAATAACCTGTGAATTTCTAGTCCTTTCTCTCCCCAAAATCACATCCATTGGTGTGGTTCTATCTTTATAGTCTTTAACATTTATATATTCAAGATCAAAATATCCTGCAAATTGCTCATAGAGCTTGCTTTCAGGATCAAAATTTATATAAATCTTGTCTTTTATTCCTGACCACAATTCAAGCTCTTTATCCTGCAAACTTATCTTTTTTTTGAGCTTTTCATATTCATCTTTATATTGATTATTCAATAATTTTGATAATTTTAACGCAATATCAAAATTATTCTGAACAATTATGTTTGTATATGCATTATCATCTACTAATTCATGATATTCATCAGGTCCAACAACATCATATATATGATAATAACCATCTTCATTTTCTGATAATAAACTTTCACAAAATCTGGCAGTCTCAAATACAATCTCGCTCCCATAATTCACAAGAAATTCATCATCACCGGTTACTTGCCAATATTGCCAAATAGCATAAGCAATATCAGGAGAAATATGATTTTCATACTCACTGGTATATATGTTTATTACCTGACCAAAAGGGGAAATGGCTTCCGTTGGAGCTTCTTCAATGCCACTATCTGTAGATTCCCACGCAAATGATGCGCCTTTCACTCCTTCATTCTTAGCGTTTTTCCTAGCACCAGGCAGTGTATTATACCTGTACATTAATAAGTCTTTTGCAACACTAGGATCTGTAAATGTAAAAAATGGAAGCATGTATATTTCCGTATCCCAGAAAATATGCCCCTTATAAGCTTCACCAGATAAATTCCTTGCAGGTATAGATGTATAATTTCCACTGTATTTTCCTGAATTGATTAAGTGATAAATAGCAAAATTAACACACTTTTGGCTATGCGAATCACCGGATATGGTTAAATTTATGTTATCCCAATGCTTATCCCAACTTTGAATATGTGATTCTTGTACAGAAACATAAAAATTATCTTTACTCTGGAGCAAGTTTTCCATATATTCCCTGTTATTTTTTATAGTCATTTCATTGTTAACACCATAGAAAAAAGTTACAAGACTGTTTATGGAATATTCACAATCGTACTCTGCAACCCACTCCCATTCTTCATAATTCATTTGATCTTTATATTGCTGATCATATTTAACTTGCTTCATTATTGGCGCATAAAAAGAACTGCTTGGTGATATTTTAGCAATTTGACTCTTATTACAGGAAAATTCACTTACTTGATTAACTATAACTAGTTGATTCGTATCTTTTGGCATCATACCAAGTGATAATAAGCCATTGGACTCTCTAGTTTCTGGTAGTGGAAAAACCAGCTCCATATTTTTCCCATCAATTCCTGAAACTACTCTTATTTTATCTGTATAATTTTCAGGCTTAATAATTATGCTTTTAAAAGCAGCATATTTATTGGCTAATGAAATAAACTTTACTATTGCAATATTGGTAATTCGCCCACTTGAATCTTTTGTCTTCCATCTCCTACTAACTATACCCCTTTTCATATCAAGATATCTTTTATGCTCTAATACTTCCAAACTATTTAAATTAATAACCTCATCTTCAAGAAATATTTGTATCCTTGTCCAATCAGGAACTTTTGCTAATTCTTCATTTTGCTCAGTGTCTGTAGGCTTATATACTCCAGCTACAAATGTAGCTGGATCACAAAGATCATAAAATTCCTCTAAACTATTTCTTGTTCCAATATATCCATTGCCAAAAGATTGAAGTGATTCCACCTCACGCTCTCTGATGGGATCGAAACCATCATAAATAACAAACCAGGGGTCATCATAGATTATACCGGGATATTCCTCAATAAAGGTTCTTAAATACATTTTCCTAATTTTCTACTTATTATTTTTGAGCAAATTATTGAAACATAAATACCAGTTTAAATTGCAATTTAAACTGGTTCATTGATAAGTTGTACAAAATTACTATTAATTTTTTAAGAAGCTGTCTTGTTAAAAAATTAATAGTCCTACCTAAGCAAGGCGCTTACAACTTTAACCGCAGATTTTTCACTAAATAACTATCAAGAAAATTAGTCTTTCTTAGTTATCTCAATCTCACTAAGCTTTTGCAATATATGTTTTCTTGTCTTTATAGAAATTATATTTACGCATGCATTCCAGATATAAGTGTATTCCCAAGCCTTTGAACCTTTATCTATATTATCAAACAAACAATATCCTTGCTCACCGCCCAATTTTGAGGCAATACTTTCATTTAGCTTGAAATATCCACAATTAATACATACTTTTAAATTAAATCCGTGCGCCCTTAACTTTTCTGATATTTCTTCAAAAGCAAAGTCAACTCTGGGTTGTTTTGAAGAACTTAATTTTTTTCCGTTAAACATAAAGATTAATTGTGAATGAGTGTCATTCTGCCTGATTTCTAACTGACAAGGCAGCTCTTTTTTTCCATCAGATACAGTAGCATCTATAATCTGTTTATGAAAATCTTTATTAATCAGAAATTTCTTAGGCAAAGTAAACTTAAATGACATATTTAGTCTGATTCCCTGCAAAAGAGACAGAGAAAACACTATGGGCATAAATAATAACCAAAAAACAGCATTTTTATACTCATTAAAAGAGCATCTTGAAACCAGCATAGCAAATAGATTACTACAGGCATAGCCAAGTAATAATAACAAGATAACTTTGATACTTATAACTTGTGAAAACACGGTATTTGTATAGAATGAGACGTTAAACAAGAAAAATGCCAGTATAATAAATAGCATGCTGGACGGATAAGTTAATGATAGTATTAATTCTTTTGCTTTAAAGCTTCTCTTATTAGTAAGTAAATATAAGAAATTATTCTTTATTGTTATAAAAGCCTTGTATCTTCGTTTATAATCACTTAATGCTATGCTTCTTAAACTTTCTGATATATGTTTATAACAGTAAAGCTGATAAGAGTTAGATACAGGAATATTTGCATTAGCTAGTTTAATAGAGAATTCATACTCTTCAAAGCCGTAATCTGTAATGGCAAATCTAACTTTCTCAAGAATGTCCTGCCTTATTGCGCATACATCTTCATCTAAAATAGAACCTAAAGAGGCATAATATCTACCATGAGTTATAACTTTATTCCTGATTTTGCTTCTTAAATTAGCTAAATTGGTCATTAAATTGAGCTCAGAATTTGCAGGCAATACTTCACCCATCAAAACAGGATTATCATATATAGCTGCATTAACTCTGGCTAAAAAGTCTGGTTTTACAATACAGTCAGCATTTAGGAAAATAAATGCATTTGTATTCTCACTTGATAATATTCTCTCAAGTAACCAGGCTATGGATTTATTTTTACCAATAGGCTTTATATCGGTATTAATACGCCATAATCTTGCACCACCAAGGATTTCAAGAAGCTTTGCACTATTGTCATCGCAATTATCTAAGATTACATTAATGGAATATCTTTCCTGGCTGTATTCTTGTCTTTTTAGCGATTCAATAAGGTCTATTATGGTGGAAGCATTATTGTGCGAGTAAACTATTACATTTAAATTTTGCTCAAACTTAACAGCATAGTTTCTCTTTTCCACATCGGCTATTTTGCCTTTTGAAGAGCAACTAATAATATATAGCTGATTCATTACGTAGAAAGTTAAAAATAAGAACAGAATCCAAGATATAAAATCAAGAAACAACATATCAATCTTTCATATATAACTAGATAATCACATTAAATGTTCATAATTTAACATTAATATAGTTTTACCATAATAAAGAATAATATTTAATAGGCAAATATAAATTTAGTATATTTAAAAACGGTTACTGCCAATGTTTCCCAAAAAATTTATTCTAAACAAGAAAACACAAAAGTTAATAGCAATTTGATTTCCATATAAATTTTACTAAGATTTTAGCATTTTTACTTTATAAAATATGATTTTTAAGGTATGCTATTGCCTAAAAGCAATATTTACTGGAGGAACTTAAAGTGCCTGAATTACCTCAATCTATTATTGATACAAATAGTTCAAATACAGAAAAAGTTAACTATGTTTTTATGGATGGAGAATATGTTCCATACGAAAATGCCAAAATTAGTGTAAGAACTCACGCATTTTTATATGGAACGTCCGTATTCGAAGGAATAAGAGGCTATTGGAACGAAGAAGAAAAGCAGGTATATATTTTCAGGATGAGAGAGCATTATGAAAGAATTCATAATAGCTGCAAAATCATGCATATGACCCCTAAATACTCTGTTGATGAAATGTGCAACATCACTACTGAACTTATGAAAAAAAATGCTCCGGAAACAGACACATATATGAGACCAACCATATATAAAAGTGCAGAAGTAGTTGGGCCTAAACTAATAAATAATATTGACTCATTTCTCATTTTTACAACACCATTAGGTAATTATGTAGATATTTCTAAAGGACTAAGTGTTTGTGTATCCAATTGGAGAAGAACAGATGATAATGCAATTCCTCCAAGAGCCAAAATTGGAGGTTGTTATGCTAATACAGCTCTAATTATAACAGACGCTATTAAAGCTGGTTTTGATGAAGCTATAGTACTTTCTCATGACGGGCACGTTACCGAAGGAAGCGCTATGAATTTATATCTGGTTGAAAATGGCAAACTCATCACAACAAAAACAACTGATAATATACTTGTAGGTATAACAAGAAATACCGTTAAAGAAATAGCATTGAGAGAACTTGGTATAGAGGTTATTGAGAGAGAAATTGACAGAACTGAGTTATATATAACTGATGAAGCATTTTTCTGCGGAACCGGTGCGCAAATAAGTCCAATAACAAGTATTGATCACAGACTTGTAGGAGATGGTCAAGTCGGGCCTATCACCAAAAAACTCCAAAATCTTTATTTTGATATAGTAAAAGGCAAAGTAGAGAAATATAAAAACTGGTGCACACCTGTTTATGATAACTAATTTTATTGGTCAATGCATCATAGTTTTATTCCAGGCCGTTAAATGTATTTTTAGCGGTAAAATCAATATAAAAAACACCCTTATTCAATCATCAATTATTGGATTTGATTCAACTGCCATAGCTTTAATAATAACTCTGATAAGCGGATCTGTTCTTGCTCTTCAAGTATCAAAGCAATTTGTTCTATCAGGAGCCGAGGCTTATGTTGGAGGTTTAGTCTCAATAGCTCTAGTCAGAGAAATGGCACCTATATTTGCCAGTCTTGCAATAGGAGCACGAGCTGGCACTGCTATTGCAGCAGAAATTGGTAATATGCAGGTAACTGAACAAGTTGATGCAATAAAAGTTTTAAAAGTTGATCCTATAGCACATCTGGTAGTCCCAAGACTTATAGCAGGCATCCTAATGGTCCCTCTCATTACCATATTGGCAGAATTAATAGGAATATTAGGCGGCATGTTTGTAGCAAAAGCCACTGTAAACATTCACCCTAATATATACATAAATTCAGTATGGTTATATCTGGGTATTTACGATATCAAAGTTAGCCTTGTAAAAGCTGCAATATTCGGACTCTTAATAACATTAATCTGTAGCACTCATGGGTTATTAACAAAAGGTGGAGCTAAAGAAGTAGGTATTGCAACTACAAAAGCTGCAATATGGACAGCACTTACTATTCTGGTTTTTGATTATTTTTTAACCTGGATATTTTACGGTTAATAATTGATTAAACGAGTAATTAAAAATGCGAAGAATTTTTAATTACTCGTTTAATAGCTTTGCACAGGAAGCAGCCTACAAAAATCTTTAATGATTTTTTCCGCTGTCCTTAATACCAGTTTTTATTCAATTATTTTAATCCATACTCTACATCAAAGGGGTTTTCTTTGGAATACCAGCTTTTCTTGGAAAATTAGCCGGAGTTAACTTGGTTTTCTTAATTAAAATCAAATTTCTTTCTACTGATTCCTCATTAGGTAAATCGTAAGAGATTGTATTTATAACTTCGCCTCCCAGCAATGATATTGCTTTTTTAGCTTGACTCACCTCAATTTCAACATCCCTGGCCTTATAAGAAATAAAATACCCGTTTTTTTTCAAAAAAGGTAAGCAATACTCGGATAAAGTATTCAATTGACTCACGGCTCTGGCAACAACGATATCAAAATTTTCTCTTTTACTTTTGTCACCAGCTAAATCTTCAGCCCTGGCATTAATAACACTTATTCTCTCAGATAATCCTAATTTTTGGGCCAGTAGTTCAATAAATTTAGTTTTTTTACCAATAGAATCAACTGCATATAAAGTCCAGTTAGGATTAGCAATGATAATTGGAATACTAGGAAATCCGCCGCCAACACCAATATCAATTATCATTTTATTCTCATCCCAACCGATTTGATCTTTTATTAATCCTATAGACAGAGAATCTATAAAATGTTTCTTGATTACCATTTCCTGATCTGTATTACTTACAAGATTTGTATGCTTATTATACTCGTCAAGAAAATGCCAATACTCCTTAAACAGATTCACTTGATCATCGCTAAGGTCTAGATTATACTCCGCTGCTTTTATTTGCAATATTTTCCAGTTCTTATCCATATTTCCTTTTTATATTTTCTATCAAAATATTAAATTTAATCTCACCAACTTCAGACATTATTTGTTTAAAGCGTCGGTCTATTTTTTCCTTGCTATCAGTAGATATCGTTTTACCTACATTTTTTTTAGCCAATATAAATGATCTAAGAGCCTGCTCATATTGCATCTCGGACAAATAAAAATCGCCAATATCCATATAGCTCATTGCAATAACATATAAATCATCTGTCAATCTTGCAATAGAGACCTCTTCACGGAAATAGCCTAAAGCTTTATCCTTAACATCTAATCCTGAATATATGTTACCCAATCTTGATAAACTATTACATTGCCCTATATAATTATTTGTAAGTTTATCAATTTCAAGTGATTTAGAATAGTTAATTATTGCATTATTTGTATCATTTATATCCTCATATAATGCAGCAATATTAGCATATGACGAAGATAGATAAGGATTTAAATCAGGATTATTTGTAATTTGAATACTTTTTTTATAATGATCGATTGCGTTATCAATATCATCAAAATCGTCATAAATTAATGCTATTTTAAAACATAATACTGATATATTTTTTAGGTCATTTGCCTTTTTAGCTATTTCAAGAGCTTCCTGATAATATTTTAAAGCCTTATCCATATCCCCCCGATAGTCATATACGTCACCAATGCCTATCAATACATCGATTTTCAGAGCAGCTTGAATATTATCAGGACCAAACTTTAATATTTTATTGTAATATTGAAGAGCATCACTATATTTCAGGTTATCCCTGTATACATCAGCTATCTTAAATAAAGTTAATTGAATATTTATTACATCATTTAGCTCAGTATATAAATCTAATGCTTTATTTAAGTAGCTTAGTGACTCATCATACTTTTTAATTGATTCAAGTATGTTAGCAATCACCCTTGAAACTTTGGCCATATTAACTATGTCCTGAATTTCCTTAGCCACATTAAGAGCTTTTTTATAATAATCTAGTGCCAGACTTAAATTTCCTTTTTTCTTTGAAATAACAGCATTTTTAATATACTTATCCCTAATATTTTCAGGAAGGTATTCAAGTTCTTTTTGCTCAGTTAATTCTGAAGAATCACTGATTTGAGAAGTCTGCTCTTCATCTGACCCGTCATCCCGGTTCAGCAAGTCTTTTTCTTCTTCAGTTAACTCAATTTTTAAATCTGGATCTAAATTTACTGACTCAATTTGAGCTTTATTATCCGTTTGCTGATTTAAATGAGTATCAGTCTCAGACTTTTCTTTTTTTGTTCCTATTAATTCATTTAATATAGTACTTTCATCCACCGTTACCTGGGCTTCATCACCCATAGAGAGTTTATTCAAGTCATACTTACTGGCATAAGAAGAAACAAGAGGCATATCTGAGGAATATTTATTAAATTGCTCATTTAAATTGGTATTTCCTTTATAGTTATTAAAACTTAAGTTATGATAATGCTGCTCATTGCTTAATGATTTCCTGGATAATGAGATAATTCTATTTTCCAGGCTATTTGATATTTGCTCAGCATATAAATCACTAAGGAATTGATGAATTTTAATTTTTTCATTTACCGGAATATTATTATAAACAAAATGCTTTAAATGATCTTTTATAGAATATGAATTGCCATAGACGTTAAGTAACTTGTTTAAAACTAAATATTCTAAGCTATCATCAAGCTCACGGCCTAAATTAAGCTTATTAAGAGTATCAGAGTTAACAGAATGACTCATGGCCGCAAAAGGCCATAGAACTTTCTTTACCAGGACAGGAATTTTTGCGTATATCTTTTTAATGATATAACCTTCAAAACTCTCCTGATGAATTGAATATTCTTTAATAATATCAAAAGGTGAAAGCTTAAGTATATTAACTGCTGATATAAACAAATATAAGCTTTCCGGATATCCGCGTGTTATTTGGTAAGCTTGATATAAGACATTTTCATAGCCTTCAAGATGATTATCTTTCAATATACGGATTGCTTCTGCTTCATCTAATCCGGATAGTTTAAACTGAGCAATTTTATTTTCATCAATATTAAACTCAGACGAAAGAACTTTTCTTCCTGATATTATTAATTTTATTGATGTAAGAGATAATAAATAATTTAAAAAACGTAAAAATTCCTTATCAGAAATCGAAAAATCATCGCTTACACAATTCTCAAATCCATCAATAACTACCAGTAAAGGTCTCTTTAAATTTTTTAAATAATTAATTAATCTTTTATCAATTGATTTAATTCGTGATTCGCTTTTAAGGCTTAAATATTCCTGATCTTTCACTAAATATTTGTCTAAATAACGATAAAGCGAGAGAATTATATCATCAAGATTTGAAGATTGACTGCATTCATAGTAAAAATTAAGAACATTATCTTCCAATGCAAGTAAAGTCGCTCTAATTAACTCAGTTTTACCTGTTCCCTGAAAGCCGTTAATCAAAATCAACTTATTTTCATCTGAATTTAATGCATTAAAAAAATCACTTAAGTGTTCTCGTCTGTTAATATAGGTATATACCGTTTCTCTTGGTATAAAATCAAAACCTAAGAAATCCTTAAGTTGGCCCTCTACATTCTCAAGCGAATTTACAGAGAACATTAATCTATCAATTATATTATTTTTAACATAAATAGCTTGATTCATATTTTAAATTGTACAATAAAACTTAGGTTTTATAACCTACTAATTTTAGGTAGAAACGATATTAACCAGATGAAGGATAACTTAATATTCTATTAAAATGTCAAAAAATATAATGGAAAAAAAGCATTTATATGAGATAATCACTAAAAATAAAGTTTGTATAATATGAATTTATTTAAGGATATATCAAATATGGCAGCAGAAACTAAGAAAATTAAAGTAGCAGTATGCGGTGCATGCGGTAAAATGGGCCAGGAAGTGGTCAGAACCGTCAATAAGGAAGAAGACATGCAATTAGTTGCAGCTATAGATATAGCTAATGTTGGCAAAGATATTGGTGATATTATAGGAAATAAGTCACAAGGTGTCATTATTACTGAATCACTTAAAGATGCACTTACTAAAAATCAGGTTGATGCAATTGTTGATTTTACAAGTCCTGAATGTATTTTTGAAAATGCTAAAATTGCGCTTAATTGCAATATTAGACCTGTAATAGGCACTACTGGTTTATCTGATGAGCAATTAAAAGAAATAGAAAAATTATCAAAAGAGAAAAATATATCAGCATTAGTTGCCCCAAATTTTGCAATTGGCGCAGTATTAATGATGATGTTTGCAGCAAATGCATCAAAATACTTCGATCACGCAGAAATTATAGAACTTCATCATAATAGGAAAAAAGATGCCCCTTCAGGAACTGCTATTAAAACTGCCCAACTGATGACAAAACAACAATCACAATTTGGAGCAGATAATACCCCTGAAACAGAATACTTTAAGGGCTCAAGAGGCGGAGTCACAGAATCTAACATTCATATTCACAGTGTTAGATTACCAGGCTTTGTAGCTCATCAGGAAGTTATCTTTGGAGCACCGGGACAAGCCCTCACTATACGTCATGATTCCTTTGACAGAGTAAGCTTTATGCCTGGTGTCGCATTAGCAATCAGATATGTAATGCAGCATAATAATTTTGTCTATGGACTAGAGAATATTTTGTAGCGAGGAAAGTAGAAGATGAAAAAACCTAACATTGCTGTTTTAGGCGCAACTGGAGTAGTTGGCGGTGAGATTTTAAGTATACTCGCTGAGCATAATTTCCCTTTTAATAACATAAAATTCCTGGCAAGCGCTAAGAGTGCAGGAAAAGACATTAAATTTCAAGATAAAATTTATAAAATAGAAGAAGCAACTCCTGAAGCTTTTGAAGGCGTAAATATCGTACTTTCTTCAGCAGGAGCTACTACTAGTAGAGCTTTGGCTCAGGAAGCAATAAAAAGAGGCGCTGTTGTAGTTGACAATACCAGCGCATTTAGAATGGAAAAAGATGTTCCACTCGTTATAGCCGGCGTAAATGATGATGACCTGAAATGGCATAAAGGTCTCATATCTAATCCTAACTGCTCTACATCACAATTAATGTTAGCTTTAAAACCACTGCACGATTATGCAACTATTAAAAAATTAGTAGTAAGCACATATCAGTCAGTTAGTGGTGCGGGTAAAAGTGCCATAGATGAATTAATTGATAATACAAAAGCTGTTTTGAATGATCAACCATTTGAAAATCAAGTATTCAAAAAAAATATTGCATTTAACTTAATCCCACAAATAGATGTATTCTGCGACAATGGATACACAAAAGAGGAAATGAAACTCGTTAATGAAACCAAGAAAATATTACATTTACCAGAAGAAACTCCAATTGCAGCAACAGCTGTTAGAGTTCCTATAGTTATAAGTCACAGTGAATCTGTAAACGTTGAATTTGAGAAGCAAATTACTCCGGAAAAAGCTAGAGAAATTCTATCAAATGCATATGGAGTGGTTGTAAATGATAATCCTGCAAACTTTGAATTCCCAACCCCAGCTGAAACAGCTGGCAAAGATCCTGTTTATGTTGGCAGAATCAGAAAAGACCTTGCAAGTGATAATGGTATTGCAATGTGGGTAGTAGCTGACAATCTTAGAATTGGAGCCGCTCTTAATGCCGTCAGAATTGCAGAAAAGCTTGTAGAAATGGACCTGGTCAGAGTTCCTGCATAATTTAAATCACTTAACTTTTTTAATAAGGAGTGTCCTATGAATATTAGATTTGATTGTGGCGAAGTTATAACAGCTATGGCAACGCCTTTCAATGAAAAATTAGAAGTTGATTACATTGCTGCTGAAAAGCTAGCAAAACATTTGGCTAATAATGGTTCAGATGCCATTTTAGTTGCAGGTACCACAGGAGAATCACCAACTTTAACCCATGAGGAAGAATTAAACCTATTAACAGTGGTTAAAGAAGCTGTTGGAAATAAAGCTAAAATTGTTATGGGCGCAGGCTCAAACAGCACCGTAACAGCAGTTGAAATGAGTAAAAAAGTTCAAGAAAAAGGTGCAGATGCAATTTTATCAGTAGTGCCATATTATAATAAACCTTCTCAAAAAGGATTGTTAGAACATTTCGGACAAATCGCAAGTGCTACAGATCTTCCTATTATACTTTATAATATTCCTGGAAGAACTGGAATCAATATGCTTCCTGAAACTATAGCAACCCTTGCACAACAATACAGCAATATTATTGCAGTAAAACAAAGTAATCCTGATCTGGACCTTGTTACTGAAATAATAGATAAATCTCCAAAAGATTTTATTGTTTATAGTGGTGATGATAGCTTAACATTACCAATGCTGTCATTAGGAGCTCATGGAGTTATAAGCGTAGCATCACACTTAATTGGCACTGATATTAAGGAAATGATCCAAAAATTCAAATCCGGAGATGTTAAAGGGGCACAAACATTACAATACAAGTGCTTCCCATTATTTAAAGCACTATTTACTGCACCAAATCCAACTCCACTAAAAGCCTGTCTGCAAGAATGGAACATTATTGAAGAATACGTCAGATCTCCATTAGTAACATTAACAAATGAAGAAAAGAACAAATTGTTCAAAGTATTGTCTTTATATCAGAAAATAAGCGTATAATTCAGAAATACACAATAAAAGTACAACTTAAGTTAACTTAGGTTGTACTTTTATTTAATAGACTTCAATTACAACAAAATATAGTAAAATTTAACTAAGTAAAAGACCACCGCATAACTCAAATATTAAAAAAACCCAAAAATTGGTAGCTGTTTTTTATGAATAAATTTTGATTTGTTTATTG
>MFRQ01000007.1 GCA_001784615.1 Candidatus Melainabacteria bacterium RIFOXYA2_FULL_32_9 | reverse complement strand
CAAGACATGTCCCCGCTACCAATCCTACATACCCCGTTCCTATTACGCTGATTTTCATTCTTTCCTCTCCAAATTAAAATTATTTAGTAGTACTCAAAAAACCTCTAATTACTGATATAAGTTAGGTGATTCACAATTATTTAATTCTACCATCTTTTCTAAGTTTGTTCTCAAAATATTCTATAGTCTTAATTAAGCCTTCCTGAAGTTCAACTTTTGGCTCCCAGTCTAGCTTTTTATTTGCAAGTGTGATATCTGGACGTCTTCTAACAGGATCATCCTGCGGTAATGGCATGTGAATTATCTTGGATTTACTGTCTGTAAGTTCAATAATTCTTTTTGCAAATTCTATAATTGGTGTTTCTACAGGATTGCCAAGATTAACAGGACCCATAAATTCCTTAGGAGAATTCATCATTCTAATGAATCCATCCACTAAATCAGAAACATAGCAGAAGGATCTTGTCTGATTACCATGCCCATACACAGTAATATCTTCATTTTTCAAAGCCTGAACGACAAAGTTGCTTACAACCCTACCGTCATTTTCAGCCATTCTTGGCCCATAAGTATTAAATATCCTGACAATTTTAACATCTACACCATTTTGACGATGGTAATCCATGGTCAAGGTTTCTGCTACTCTTTTTCCTTCATCATAACAACTTCTAATTCCTATAGGATTAACATGCCCCCAGTAAGTCTCTTTTTGTGGATGTTCAAGGGGATCACCGTATACTTCTGATGTTGATGCCTGAAAGAATCGAGCTTTTACTCTTTTTGCAAGTCCTAACATATTTATAGTTCCAAGCACGTTGGTTTTTACGGTTTTAATAGCATTATATTGATAATGAACAGGTGATGCAGGGCATGCCAGATTATAAACCTCATTAACTTCAAGCAAAATTGGCTTTATTATGTCATGTCTGATTAATTCAAAACTCTTATTATCTCTTAAGTGATTAATATTTTCTTTTGAACCTGTAAAAAAATTATCAAGACAAACAACTTCATTGTTTTCATCTAATAATCTTTCACATAGATGTGATCCTATAAATCCAGCTCCACCTGTTATTAATATTCTTTTCATTGAAAAATTTTTCCTACTCTATTTTACCCAAAAATCACTATTATCATATCTCAAAAAGAACTAGTATCGTCTATTTGTCTCCCAATACCATGCTGATTCTATAATATCTTTTATGTCTGTAAAAATAGGATTCCAGCCTAATTCTTGCCTGGCTTTTTCATTACTGGCCACAAGCTCTGGAGGATCTCCTTCTCTTCTTTCAACAATCTCTTTATTTATGGTCTTTCCTGATACTTTCTCGCTAATTTCTATAATTTCATTCACAGAATAGCCTTTTCCTATACCAAGGTTATAGAAATTACTTTCTGAACCTTGAAACAATTTCCCTAAAGCCAATCTATGTGCCTGTGCTAAATCATTTACATGAATGTAATCTCGAATACACGTTCCATCAGGTGTATTATAATCATTACCAAACACTTTTATTGAATCCCTCTGACCCATTGCTGTTTGCAAAACCAGAGGAATTAAATGTGTTTCAGGGTCATGACTTTCACCAATATTTGCTTCATTATCAGCTCCAGAGGCATTAAAATATCTGAGCATCATATATTTCATACCGTATGCTTTATCATAGTCTTTTAAAATATTTTCTATCATTAATTTTGTTTTACCATAAGGATTTATAGGATTCTGAGAATGTTTTTCATCAATAGGCACATAAAGAGGATCCCCATAGGTAGCACAACTTGATGAAAAAACAAACTTTTTTACATCTTTTTCAAGCATTACCTTCAGTAAATTCAAAGTATTTACCACATTATTATAATAATAATCCTGAGGTCTACTTACAGATATACCAACATAACAACTGGCAGCAAAGTGAACAACTGCTTCTATTGGATATTTACTAAAGACACCCCTGATATCATCAATGTTTGAAAGATCGCCCTGATAAAAATGCTCAGTATTAACAGCTTCTTTATGACCTTCTGATAAATTATCAAAAACTACACAGTCATATCCTGCTCTTGAAAAATCTAAAAGACAGTGACTGCCAATATATCCTGCTCCACCTGTTATTAGGATCATTTGTTTCTCTCCCATAATCTATTATTTAATTATTGAAACTATTACTTAAATAATTATCAATTGGCCATTTCCCCAAATATGCAATTATCTTTTATCTAATCATATTATAAAGTTATTTTCTATTCTAAAAAAATTCTCAATTAACCAAGAAGTTCATCTTATGGAGTATTAATAAATGTCAAAATATAAAATTGGTTTTTTATTGGATGAGAAAGATCTCCCTGATCATCCCGATAAAGAGTTATCAAGCTCCTTTTTAATATTACAGGAATGTTTGTTAAGAAATCATGAAATATATATATTTCCAATTGAAAATTTATTTTTAAATAATAACATCCCTAAAGCGTTGGCTTATCAAGTTAAACATAATTATTTTGAATTCACAAAAAAACCGTTCAATATAGATCTTAATGACCTTGATATAATACTTATCAGGCAAAATCCACCAATTAACACTAATTACATCTTTTCCACTCATATACTTAACTATGTTGACCAATCTAAAACAATTGTTATCAATAGTCCTTCAGGAATAAGAAAATGTAATGAAAAATTATATATATACAATTTCCCTAAACTGGCTCCAGAAGGTATAACAACCTCAAATATAGATTTAATACAAAATTTTCTTAATGAACATAACGAAATTATAGTTAAACCCCTTGATAATTATGCAGGAAATGGTATTTTCTATCTTAAAAAGGGAGATAAAAATTTAAATTCTATACTTGAAGAGACAACAAATAATGAAAAGACATTGATTTTAGCTCAGAAATACCTGAATAAAGCAAAATATGGAGATAAAAGACTTATCTTGCTTGGAGGAGAACCTGTGGCTTCAATAATAAGACTCCCCTGTAAAGATGATTTCAGGGCAAATATGTGCAAAGGAGGCCATCTGAAAAAAAGTGAAATAACAGATGAAGATAGAGAAATATGTAAAACTATTTCAAAAAATCTTTTAGAAGACGGCTTATTCTTTGTTGGTTTAGATATAATTGATGATAAATTAATTGAAATTAATGTAACCAGTCCAGGTTTTTTTATTAGAAAAATTAATCCAATGTTCAATATAAGACTTGAAAAAAAGATTGTAGACTATATGGAGAGACTCCTAGTGGACTGTTTTATAAGTTTAGGAGGGTAAATTCTCTCCGTCGCTGGTCCTCGCTGTAATAATTAGAGTGGTCTTATTGGAATGATTGATGACTAAGAAAAGTGACTCTGTCACTCCTGCGAGAATATACCCTCCTTCAACAATCATCATTATTTTTGAAACATAGCACTAGAAAAGTATTTTAGCCGGAGCATAAAGGAAAGAAAAAATGGTCAAAAATATTATAGATTATAGAAAAAAATACCAGGGCTTTTTTGAAATAGCAACAAAAATACCTATTAAAGATTCTTATTCTCTCAGCCTGGCCTATACTCCAGGAGTTGGTAGGTCTTGTATGGAAATCAAGAATAATGTGGATAAATCTTTTGAATTAACAAATAGGGCAAATTCAATTGCTGTAATAACAGACTGCTCAAATTTCATTGACTTTGAGAATATTAATCCACTCTGTGCTATCCCTGTTGTAGAAACAAAAGCGATTTTCTATAAAGAGTTTGCAAATATTGATGCATACCCAATAGTTGTAAATACTCACAACATAGAAGAAATAGCTCAAATTATATCAAATTTAACACCAACCTTTGCAGGGTTTGATCTAGATGATTTTTTGCCTGAACGTACAGCCATTCTGGAAAATTGGTTTAATGACGATCTTAAAATGCCTATTTTATACAGTTATAGAAAGCCCAATATTTTCCTGGCTGAAGAATGGGCTAATCTTAAAGGCAAGATAAATCCAAATATAATTCTTCCGGCAATATTCAGAGGCGCCCTTGATGTTAAAGCTTATATGATCAGTGATGAAATGTATGGTATTCTTGGAAAAGCCCTTGAAGATATTGCAGATTCAAAGCTTGTATTAGAATGTTCAACCGATGAGCTAAATTTAAGAGCAGCAGCAAGAATTGCTTATCACGTGGCAAAAGTAGCAGTAGATACTGGAGCAGCTCAATTATTCATCGCTCCTGAATCTGTAGAAGAGAAATATCTTGATTTCCTATATGAAGGCAAAAATTCATGGTTTGAAAAACCTTTACCCGACTATAAAAGTAGCGAGCATACTCTGGAAGAAAACTCTCTTGAGCTACATAGAAGAACCCATGGAGTAATCGAAACCAATTCCAAAATTAAAATTACAGCTAAAAATGATATTGAAATGTTTTATTCCCCAGAAAAAGTAGACCAAATAACAAAAGAAATTGAACTCGATTATTTAAAAGCTTACGAATTAACACCAAAAGGAAATCTTGTAGCTATTATAAGTGATGGTTCAGCTGTATTAGGCTTTGGAAACATTGGAGCAGAAGCCGGTCTTCCTGTTATGGAAGGAAAAGCTGCATTATTCAAATCTTTAGCAGGAGTTGATGCTGTTCCAATATGCTTAAGAACTCAAAATCCTGATGAATTAATTGAAATTATAAGCCGTATTACACCAATATTTGGCGGAATTAACTTAGAAGACATTTCATCACCAAGATGCTTTGAAATTGAGAAAAAACTCATCGAAACATTAAATATCCCTGTTTTCCATGATGATCAACACGGAACTGCCGTTGTAGTACTTGCAGGCTTTATCAATGCGTTAAAACTTACCAATAAAAAACTTGAAGACTTAAAAGTTGTTGTTAATGGCGCAGGAGCTGGAGCTATAGCAGTTTCAGAATTATTACTTCAAAATGGTGTAAAAAATCTTATTCTATGCGACACAACCGGCGCAATTTATGAAGGTCGCCAGGACGGTATGAATAAATATAAAGAACTTATTGCTCAAAAAACCAATCCTAATAAAGAAAAAGGTGAACTTGCAACTGTAATAAGAGGCGCTGATTTCTTTATCGGGTTATCTGCAGGAAATATAGTAACATCTGAAATGGTAAAATCTATGGCAAGTAAACCTGTAGTCTTTGCTCTTGCTAATCCAATTCCTGAAATAATGCCAGATATTGCCAAAGATGCAGGAGCATTCATTGTAGCCACAGGCAGATCAGACTTAAAAAATCAAATTAATAATTCTCTTGCATTTCCTGGAATATTTAGAGGAACCCTTGATGTTAGAGCCAGAAAAATTGACAATGCGATGAAAACAAGCGCAGCTTTTGCTATAGCAAATCTTATCACAGAGAATGAGCTCAATCCTGATTACATAATCCCACATGCACTTGATCTAAGGGTTCCACCATCAGTAGCAAAAGCCGTTGCAAAGTCAGCTATAAAATCTGGTTTTGCACAAATTGAAGCGGACCCGGACATGATTTTTGAAAGAACAAAAAATTATTTGTATGAAGGTTTCTTAAGAAATCTTTAAATTTTTAATAAAATTTAAAGAAAAATATGCTAAATATTTCCATTAAATTTAATATAAAATAAGGTATATATTTAAAAAGGCTGACTTATATTGTGTAACCAGCACTATAATAAAGAAAATACACCTTATTACTTTATATATTCATTATATACCAACATTAAGCGGTTAAATACATTTTGAAAATCATTACAATAATTATATTTAACCCACTTATAGTTTTTTTTGTTTTTGCCAATCTTTACAAGATTGGCAAACTATTGAACAATAGTTTAAGTAAATGAAAAACTAAAAAGGAAGGTGTTCGTCTTGAAATTTAATTCTAAAATTACAACATTTGTAATACTAACATCACTAATAGGTATTCAATTCTCAGGAATTCAAGCAGCTTTTGCACAAAATTATGATATAGTTCCACCTGCAATAGACCCCAATGATGATTTATTTAATCCAAATATTGATGGTCTTCCAGCTATAAAAGTCAATCCAGCATCTAACGTTAATCCTAATCAAATATTACAAGGATCTATATCTACAGTCCCTGTAGGTGCAGCTTTTGAACTAGCAACCAGCACAACTGTTGGCACATCTATTAATGAAATTGGAGATATTTTTACCGCTACATTAACAACCCCTGTTGTTGTAAACGGCAATGTAGTAATTCCTGCCGGCAGTGAAGCAATCGGTCAAATTACTTACATAGAAAATGCGGGAAGACTCGGTAAAAATGGAATTATGGACATTAAATTTACACACCTGAAACTTCCAAATGGTCCAAAAGTTCCTATTAGTGGAAAAATTATAACCGTAGATAATTCTGGTGTTTTAAAAGGCGGTTCACTTAAAAAACAAATTGTAACCACAGTTGCAACTGGTGCAGTTACTACCGGAGCTGGAACACTTGCCGGCCTAAGTATAGGTGGCATTGCAGGTGGAGTCGGCACAGGTGCAGTTGTTGGAACTGCAGCCGGTGGTTTTATTGGATTAGGATACATTATAGGTAGAAAAGGTAAAGAAGTTACATTACCAGCAGCTACAAAATTAAATGTGGTTCTCGAACAACCTCTTACTATTAGCAAATAAAAGTTGATCTTTTAAGTCTGATAAAGTAAAAACAAGGCTATCTAGCCTTGTTTTTACTTTATCTTACATAGATATAATGCTATTAAACGAGTAATGGAAAATAAGAGACTAAAATCGATGAAGTCATTGCCAACCTCATAGCAAGGATGTTTTCTAAAATCGGAGTTGTGAAGCAATCTCAAAGTATATAACGTTATTTACATTGAGATCAGCATTTACTATGACTTCTTTATATTTAATAACTCGTGATGACTGGTCAGCCATTATCCAGATTATACAGCAATATTCGAATTATCAGCCGTTTCTTCAGGAGTATATTCAAGACCTGTAAGCTCTGATATAGCTTTTGTCCATTTTTCAATAGCTTCTTCTGCTGTTGCAGGTGCAGGTATTGGTTTTCCTATTTTTACTATTAATTTTCCAAAAATAGGGCAATGTTCCCTTTTTAAGATTATCCCAAATGGCAAAATGTCAGAGCCCGTAGCTTTAGCTAAATACCCAAAACCTTTATGAATAGTTCTAATTTTACCCGGCTTTATTCTTGTACCTTCAGGAAACATTCCCATATGCCAATTAGTAGAAGACAAAACAGTTTTTGCTGATTTAATCGTAGCTATTTCTAATTTTTTTCTATTAACAGCAAAAGCTCCAAGAATATCTATTATTTGAGATAAGACAGGAACCTCAAATAATTCTTTCTTTGCCATAAATGCGACCGGCCTTTTTATTCCAAGAGCAAGAATAACCGGATCAAAGTTTGATGTATGATTAGCTGCAACTAGTATGGATTTATCTTTTGGAATGTTTTCTCTTCCATGCACCTCAACCCTAAAAAATATTTTGAAAAACGGATAAAGTATGAAGTATATAACCCAGTATTGCGCCAATGCACGCCACCAATTATAATGACTGGCTTCTACCTTAGCAAAGTTTCGTGCCATTTTATTAGCTCCTTGATTTATTACACCACTCTTAATTTTTCAAAAATTTCTGTAAATTCAGGGAAAGAAATATTTACCCAGTTGAATTCATTGATTTGTATCGGACTATCAGCTATTAATCCTGCAACATACCCTGACATAGCTATTCTATGATCATGATAAGTTTCCAAAATGCAATTTCCTTTTAACTTTGTCTTTCCATGAATTATAAAACCGTCTTCAGTCTCTTCTATTTTAGCACCAAGTTTACTCAATTCAGAATAAATAGCCTTAATTCTGTCGGATTCTTTATGACGTAAATCTTCTGCTCCACGTACAATTGTTGTTCCTTCTGCTTGAGTAGCAGCAACAGCAATTATTGGAAGCTCATCTATAACCCTTGGGATAATATCCCCTTCTATCGTAATTCCTTTTAAATCAGAATAATTTACCTTAATATCCCCAACTTCCTCCCCACATTCGAGTCTTTGATTAAGAATCTCAATTTCTGCACCCATATTTTTCAAAACATCAATTATACCGGTTCTTGTAGAATTTAAGCCCACATTCTGCATAATAATTTCAGAATCAGGCACAATTGCACCTGCTACCATGAAAAACGCAGCAGATGAAACATCGCCAGGCACTGTTATGGGTTTTGACGTTAAACTTGATCTTTGAATCCTTACTTCATTGCCATTTACTGAAATATCTGCATCAAGATAACTTAAGAGTCTTTCTGTATGATCTCTTGATTTAGAAGGCTCGGTTACAATAGTCGTACCATCAGCTGATAATCCGGCAAGAAGTATAGCGGATTTCACCTGAGCACTTGCAATTGGAGAATTATAAGTAATACCTGATAATCTTGATCCTTTTATACTTATTGGGGCTTTTGTATCATTATCTTTTGCCCAGATGTTTGCACCCATCTTCTTCAGGGGAACGATGACTCTTGCCATAGGTCTTTTTCTTAGACTGTCATCTCCGGTAAGCACACTATAAAAATCAAGCCCTGATAATACTCCTGCCATTAACCTTATAGTTGTACCTGAATTACCTGCATCAATAATATTATCCGGTTCTCTAAACTTATTTTTGTTTGAGATTATAATACCTTTTTCAGATTTATAATCAATCTCTACTCCAAGTCCTTTTAAAACATTAAGAGTACTTTTACAATCAGCACCACCAGAAAAATTAGCAATACAAACCGTTCCATAAGTTAAAGAGCCAAATATTGCAGCCCTATGAGAAATAGACTTGTCAGCAGGTATGACTACAGTCCCCCTCAAAGGAGTTTTTACAGGCACAACTTCTTTTAAATTTTTAACTTGAACATAATTCATATTTTAGATTACACTATAAAAGGATAGGAAAATTCTACTTTTGTAAAAAAATGTCTAATAAAATTTACTATCCAAAATTTAGCCTTAAAGCTATAATCATTGCAAATTAAGGTTTTCGGCTTTATTAAAATATATATAAAAATAAACAAGTTTTTCGAAAACCTTATAAAAATGAAGAAAAATTCTTTTTTTATAGAATGTATACCATGATATTCATTCTATAGTTTTAACTTGACAGTGGTTATTGTTAAGGCTATTATTTAGTCTACATGTTAAGTAAAGGTGAAAAACAATGGGCGTAAAGAAAAACGATAGATTAGTGATTTTAGCCTGTGGTGAATGTAAACGTCGTAACTACACCACAACGAAAAATAAGAAAAATGATCCTGGCAGAATAGAACTCAATAAATACTGTCCATTCTGCAATAGTCATAAATTACACAAAGAAACCAAGTAAGTTTAAGCATGTAGGAATGCGCCTTTAGTTCAGTGGTAGAACGTCGGTCTCCAAAACCGGATGTCGTGGGTTCAAATCCTACAAGGCGCGTTTCTAATTAAAATACAATTAGCTATTTTCAAAAAATATAGGTTGAGGACAAAATTGTGAGCAATACCAAAAAAACCGAGAAAACAGACAACTTTAAACAAAACGTTACTAAATATTTTAAAGGGGTCAGGTCTGAATGGGGCAAGATAATCTGGCCGGAAAGAAGACATATTCTTTTTCAGTCAATTGTCGTTATTGTTGTTGTTTTCTTCTTTTCAGTGCTAGTTTATGCGGTTGATATGGCATTTTGTTTCGTTCTTCATCCTAACCCTAAAGGAATATGTCAATGCTTGCATCCAAATCAGCCTGAAAGATGTAAGTAAAAAAATTAACAGTGTTGGAAGTTTGGTTACAGAGGAAATCCGATAGGTAGGGTAACGTGGAAAGTAATCACAAAGCAAAAAGATGGTATATAGTCCATACTTATTCAGGACACGAAAACAAGGTAAAAGTTAACCTTGAAAAACGTATCGAATTTATGAATATGGGACATAAAATTTTTAGAATCGAAGTCCCGCAAAAAACCGTTACAAAAGTCTCTGGTGGTAAACGCCAAGAAAAAGAAGAAAAGATTTTCCCTGGATATGTGCTGGTAGAGATGGTTATGGATGATGATAGTTGGTACGTTGTTAGACATACACCAGGAGTCACAAAGTTTGTCGGTGCTGAAAAAAGACCAATTCCTGCACGCGATGCAGAAATAAGAAAAATAATTCAAAGAACTCAAGTCCAAGTTGCAAAAGTAGAACTTGATGTTAAAGTTGGCGATAAAGTCCGCATTATTAGCGGTCCTTTTGCAGACTTTGTTGGTGATATTACAGAAGTTTATCCCGACAAAGAAAAATTACGTGCTTCAGTATCTATCTTTGGTAGAGACACCCCCGTTGAATTAGAATACGGCCAAATTCAAAAAGTATAATTAAAGTTAGACTAGGATAAGAAAGGTAAGAACGTGGCAAAAAAGGTAGCAGCTAAAATAAAGCTCCAAATATCAGCAGGAAAAGCAACTCCATCACCACCAATAGGACCTGCTCTTGGTCAGCATGGTGTAAACATTATGGATTTTTGTAAGCAATATAATGCTAAAACATCTGATCAAGTTGGTATGATAGTTCCCGTAGAAATTACTGTTTTTGAAGACAGATCATTTACTTTTGTTTTGAAAACACCACCCGCAGCAGTTCTAATTAAAAAGGCTGCAGGTGTTGAAAGAGCTTCTGCAACTCCAAATAAAGATAAAGTTGGCAGCATTACCCAGGTGCAAGTAGCAGAAATTGCTAAAGCAAAAATGCCTGATTTAAATGCTACAACTCAAGAAGCTGCTGAAGAAATGATTCGCGGAACTGCACGCAGCATGGGAATCACAATCGCAGAATAGGTTTATGTTATTTAATAATGTGGCAGGGTAACAGCTGAGCATCTTGAATATCGAGAGCATATGACAGTGCGAAATCACTCCACTATAATCGAGGTATTATTGGAAGGATAAGTAATCTGAGAATGTGGCTTAGCCACCCCGATATGACCACAAGGAGGAAAAAATGCCAAAATTAACAAAAAAACAACAAAAAATGTTGGAAATGCTGGAAGAAATTGAACAACCTACTTCAGGCATAGATGCGATTAAAACACTAAAGAAGATTTCTGATGAATTATCAAAATTTGATGAAACATTAGAATGCCATATGAGACTTGGTATTAATGTAAAACACGCAGATCAACAAATCAGAAGTACAGTTGTACTACCTTCTGGTACAGGCAAAATAGTTCGTGTAGCTGTAGTTGCAAAAGGAGAAAAGGTCAGAGAAGCAGAAGAAGCTGGTGCTGACTATGTAGGTGCTGAAGATCTCGTAGAAAAAATCCAGAATGGATGGCTCGAGTTTGATACATTAGTTGCAACACCTGATGCTATGGGCTTACTTGGTAAATTAGGTAAACTTTTAGGACCTAAAGGCCTTATGCCAAACCCAAAAACAGGTACTGTAACTTTTGATATTAAAGGTGCTATAAAAGATATCAAAGCAGGTAAGGTTGAATTTAGAGCAGATAAGCAAGGCATGTTGCACGTTCCTATAGGGAAAATGCGTTTTTCTCCAGAGGAATTAATGAAAAACTTTGCAGTATTAGGTGATGCTGTTTTAAGAGCAAAACCTTCAGCGGCTAAAGGTACATATATGAAATCTGTTTACCTTACTACTACAATGGGACCTGGTGTTAAAATTGACACAAAACAATTACCACTTGAAATAAAAGAATGTCTTGGTCAATAAGATAAAAAACCAAAAAGAAAGCCAGCTAATAGCTGGCTTTCTTTTTATCTAAATTAAATTATTTTCTCTTTCTTTACATAATCTCTCTATATCAGAAATTATTTCAAATTCGTTGAATAAATCAAGTAAAATTCTTTCAATATATGTTTCTGTTAGATCATCTAACTCAATATTATAACGAGTTAATGTCTGCTTTCCTGCTTTAATCAAACAACGCTCTATTTTTAAATGATCTAAACCAGGATTAACAATTTGCAAGATATTTTCGGTACCATCATAAATCTCTTTTATTGAAAATTCACACTTTGCATCTGTAGCAGAATAATCAATTATAATACTTGTCGGATATTTTTGCTTTAATTTATTACTCACTTTATAGAATGTTGGAGAAACAAGATTATTTATTCTTTTTATAAACTCTTTTTTAAAGGATTCATAGCTTCTTTTACTTGTTTGAATTTTACCAATCCAGCTTTTTGATAATTCTGGTTTTAAAGATTCAGACTCCTTCTCTTGATTTTGCTGAGAAAGATTTCTTCTTGAATCTGCTTTAACTTGCTCCACATTATATACACAAACTCTGTTTCCACCATTTGAAATAGCATCAGATAATGCTTTTAAAGCTAAATCTTTAAGGGATTCGTAATTAATTCCTTCCTGATGCATACAAATACCAACACTTATTGTAAAATTGTTTCCTAAATTTGCAACTATCTTATTATGAAGAGTATGAACGCCTTTTAAATCTGTTTTAGGTAAGAGGATATGGAAGTTTCCTTGTTCCCAAAAACCTATAGCATCTGTGGATCTAAGTGTTTTCTTAAGAACTTTAGCCAAATAATCATTGTTAATTTTATTTTTATACGGAGAATCTATACAGATCATCATAAATACTAGAGGATATTTATATTTTTTAGCAATATTAATATGAGAATTAAATCCTATATGAACATATTTAGGCAAATATGCGCCAATATTTCTATCTACCACTCCTAAATCTTTAAGTAGTTCTTCTTTAATCTCTATTTCACGCATTAATTTGCTTTTTTCGAATGCCCAATTTAAATGTGCCAAAATATCGACCTTTTTTATTGGTGCAATAACATAATCACTTACACCTGCATTAAGACTTTCAATGACAAATTCTTCATTGAACCGATCATAAATAAAAATTATAGGAATATGTTTAAGTAATGAATCTAATCTTAGTATTTTACATACTTCAAATAATTTAGCAGTTCTTTCATGGGCAAAAATTATTACAACATCAGGAAAGTTCTTACGACAATATTCAACTGTTTTATCAAGGGTACAGCTAATAACTACATCCATGGTTCTGGAAATAGTTAATTTAGATTGTATTTCTACTACATCATTTTGCCTATCAGTTACAATAAGCGTAGTATAACCCGCACCCATAAATCGACTCCAAAAACTTAAACCTAATAACCCTTAGGTAACATATTATTATATTACAATTATTTAATGCTAATATCAACGTTTTTCACCTTAAACTAATTTATTTGTATGTCTTATATATACTATTTAGTGTTTATAATTAGTTTTTATAAACACATAAACTTGATAAATTTTAAAAAAATCAGGATTAATTATACAAGATTAATTATAATAAAAATAAGATCAAAATCAGGAGTCATCAAAATTATGAGTAATTATTCCATAGGCGTAGATTTAGGGGGAACAAAAATATTAGCTGGAGTTGTTGATACGAATAATGGTACAGTCATAGACTCAGCAAAAAAACGCACTAAAAAAGAACGGGGCAAAGATATAATTGTACAAAGAATAATTGAAACAATAGAAAAGGCTATATGTAAAGCTCAAATACAATTATCTCAAATTGATTCAATTGGAATTGGTGCAGCTGGTCAAGTAGATAGGGAAAAAGGTATTTTAATTGCCGCTCCTAATCTCGATTGTTATGATGTTGAATTAAAAACAATTCTGGAAAATCATTTTAACATACCTGTATATGTTGGAAATGATGTGGAAGTTGCTACTCTTGGAGAAATGAGGTTCGGTAGTGGAGTTGGTTATGATAATTTTGTATGCATTTTTGTAGGAACAGGCATAGGTTCCGGCATAGTACAAAATGGTAAAATTTATCAGGGATCTTCAGGAACAGCAGGTGAAATAGGACATATTATTGTAGATTCAGGAGGTAGGCTTTGTCAGTGTGGTGGCCATGGTTGTCTTGAAGCATATGCCTCAAGAACAGCTATTGAAAAGAAAATTCTTGCCTCACTTAAAAAAGGACACAAGTCTGTTATTTCTGAAGTAATAAAAGAAGATGGTTGTTTTAGATCTAAACATATTAAATACGCGCTCGATGCTGGCGATGATATAGCAATGAATTGTATAACCGAAGCTGCGGAATATTTAAGCAGCGGACTAGCTACTATTATCAATTTTTATAATCCTCAACTCATTATTCTTGGTGGAGGATTAATTGAAGCAATAGACTTTTTCTACGATATTAGCGTTAGAAAAGCAATTGCAAAATCATTACCTACCCCATCACGCAATATAAAAATTGAAAAAGCTGCTTTACAAGATTTTTCAGGAATAATAGGAGCAGCATTATTACATCAGGTTTATAAATAAATTTAAAAAATTCTCTATTTTTTTATAATGACATCCAGACTTCCTCTTTTATCAAGCACGTCTATAACTAATCCTCTTCCAGATCTTCGAAATTCAACATCAACTGAAGCTTCTCCAACACGTAAATTCTCAATTCTCAAATAGGTAAGCCAGTCAGGAATTTCAGAATTAAATATTCTTAATTCTCTACTTTGAGCATCAGGGTTAATATTCAATATCGATTGAATCAATAAAAATACACTTGCAGCTGCCCAAGCTTGTGGAATACAAGCAACAGGATATCTAACAGGAGGATCCTGTATTTTAAATCGTCTTGAAAATCCACAAAATAACTCAGGCAATCTTTTATACGTCATTAATCTTGCTGCATCAAAAAGCGCTGTTGTCACGTTTATAGCAAGATCTATTCTATTAATTCTTGAAAGACCATAAGCAATAATACTATTATCATGTGGCCACACAGAACCATTATGATAACTCATTGGATTAAAAGACAATGTTCGCATACTTAAAGTTCTTATACCCCAACCACTAAACATTTCAGGACTTAAAAGCTTATCAGCAACAATATTTGCATAATAATCATCAAAAATACCTGTCTCAAGAACCTGTCCAGGATTAGAAGAAACAATTTTCATCTGATTACCATATTTATCAATACCCATTGCATAATATTGAAGTTCTTCTACCCAAAAATCATTGTGGAATCTGCTTTTAAATTCTGTAGCTTCTTTGATCAATCTAATATTGAGTTCATTATTCCCCATATAACCAGCTAACTCAGCAAGCTTCATTTTTGCGGCATAAAAAAAACCTTGAACTTCAACAAGAGCAATAGGAGCCTCAGCAATACTACCATCAGCATGTATACTTGAATTCCAGGAATCTTTCCACCCTTGATTATCTAAACCTTCTTCACTTCTGGTTTTATAAGCAGCATAGCCATTATGCATAAGAGCATATTCATCCATCCACATAAGACAATCAAGAGCATTTTGCCATAAATTTTCAAGTGTTTCTCTGTCATTAGTCCATTTAAAGTAATCATATAATAGCATTATCCATAATGGAGTTGCATCAACAGTACCATAATAAGGACTATGAGGAATTCTATTACTTCTTGCAAGTTCACCAAACCTTATTTCATGAGGAATTTTCCCTGGCTCTTCATCTCTCCAATCATTAATTTCTTTTCCCTGAAATTTTGCTAATGTTTCGAGAATACTTTTAGCAAGTATAGGATTCAGCAATAAAGACTGCCGAGCAGCAATAATACTGTCCCTGCCGAATAATGTCGTGAACCACGGAATTCCTGCTGCAATGTATTCTCCATAATATGCATTGGTTCTAAGCATATTAATGTCTTTTTGTCCTCGATAAATCATTTCATTAAAATCTTCATTATTTGAAATAATTTTTGCTGTATGATTATACCAGTTTTCATCATCCCCTATTGCCTTATCAAAAGCTTCTTCAAAATCATAAGCCGTTATCCTTTCAGGCAATGAAGCTGTGGATCTTAATTTAACCTGATATTTAATTGTTTTTCTTTCATTTGGACTAAGATAGAACTCAAAAGAAACATCTCCTTCCTTTGTTTCTACCGGCTTTTCCTCAATAAAACTAATTTCTGTGGTTAAAGTAGCACCCGTTATATCATTATAGATAAATTTCAAGACCCCTTCTTCACAAACAGGCTCCTTTTGTATACCTCTTACCAAAGCAGAAATATTTCTAACCTCAAAAATATCAAGAAAATCTGCTTCAAAGAATAATTCTAACTTTATTCCAACCTCAAAAACATTATAATTAACAACCGTAATTGTTTCAAAATAAGAACCATATATAATACTTTCTCTTTTAACCTGTACAGTTTCTTGAAATATGCGTTTCGTATCGTTAAAAGCATCAAACATTATAGGGTTAGTACCTATAATAACTGATGAATGTCCTGCTTCTGTTGATGAAGACAAATTAACAGGATCAAATCCATTTAGTTTCAACTCCAGCCTGCTTAAAAATCTTGTATCATCAGTATAAAGACCATAACCAGAAGTATTATTACTCAAAATATTTCCGTTTGAATCAGTTACAAGAAATATATTATTATTTTTAATTGTTCTTTTTACCGGGTTAAAGTTTTCACCCATTATTGTAACTGACATCTCATCACCTTCTGACTTAATAAAAGACTGTTTATCTAATAAAACAGCCAAATATTATTGAAAATAATAATTTTGGCTTTATACACTCAAGCAAAATATACTCTTTTTATGTTATTTATCAAAATCAATAGTGCTACAACGTAAATTGATAGCTTTAAATTAAGTCTGCCTGTTTCAGTGGCCATAGTCTATAACTTAAGTTAGGTAATTGATATTACCTTAAATTTTAGTATTATTACCTTTCATTAAGTTAATTCTTGAAGACACTTCTATGCCTAAATTAATTTTTGCTGGTTTTTGGGCAATTAATTTTTTATATGTGGCCAGATAACCTTCTGCCATTCTATGAGCTGAAAAATTTTCTTCAACATGCTTTCTACAAGCATATCTATCTATTTTTTCTATATCTTTAACGTGCTTGGTAAGAGAATCAATGTCATTTTCTACATAACCAGTTACGCCGTTTTTCACTACTTCAGGAATAGATCCTTGATTTAAGGCTAAAACAGGAGTTCCACAAGCCATTGATTCAGCCATAACAAGACCAAAAGGTTCAGGCCAGGTTACAGGATGAATTGTTGCATAAGCACCTTTTAATAATTCAACTTTTGCATCATGTCCTAATTCACCAATAAATATAATTTGCTTGTTATCAATCAGTGGTTTTACCTGTGTTTCAAAATATACATGATCATGAACATCTACTTTTCCTGCCATTATCAATTTCCAACCTGTTTTTTTAGCTAATTGAATGGCAAGATGAGGACCTTTTTCTTGTGACATTCTTCCTAAAAAAACTAAATAAGGCCTGTCAATTATAGGTTCTTTTTCAAACTTATATTTATCAACCTGAATGCCATTATAAACAGTAGCAGTATAATTAAGGCCTGGTGATCCGTTCCTTTGAGAATCACTTATAGATATATACGGCAAGTGTTTATACCGTTCATAACATTCATTTTCTTCTTGAAAAACAAATGCCCCATGTAAGGTAGTAACAATAGGTATATTAACAAGATTTACAAAGGGTAAAAACTGATAACCCATATGATTATGTATAATATCAAACTCCTGCCAACATTCTAAGAGCTTTGCAATAGCCTGTAGCTCATAATTAAAAGGATTTTTAACCTTTAATTCTCTCATTGATTTCTCGATTATTGGCATTAAGGTTGCAGAGGTTTTTGAATCACCCGAAGCAAATAAGGTTACTTCGTGACCTCTTCTAACAAACTCTTCACATAAAATATAAACAACTAACTCTGTTCCCCCATATGCTTTTGGTGGTACAGTTTCCCATAATGGTGCCATTAGAGCAATTTTCATTGATCAATCTCCTCTTCTGGACTGTATCAATGCATTCAAGTTTTTTGAGATACTCCATAAACAACCTGAATACTGTTTTATGATATATACTCCATAATTTTTTACCTATTACAAAGTAAAAAATACTGTAATACAGAAGTTACAGGATATTTAATTAATTGAAAGCCATATACATTCTATATTTTGATATTTAAGGCTAACAATTTGCTATATCAAACAAGCTATCTGACTTTTATGTCTTATTCCGCCTACAGATTAACATAGATGGCTTATTTCCATCAATTAGCCACTAAGAGAAATCAAACGATTATGCTTAATCATTCATTAATCAAGTAAAGTTAGAAATAAAATTTCTTTCTGGTTAGATAAAAATTAATAAATAACCCGAATAGCTTGTATGTTAAATAAAGAAAAATAAAATCAGTAAATTAAGTAAAATATTCAAGTTGGTGGGAATAAGGCCGATCGAATTGCGAGTCATAAAGGCTG
>MFRQ01000006.1:11612-19783 GCA_001784615.1 Candidatus Melainabacteria bacterium RIFOXYA2_FULL_32_9 | reverse complement strand
AATCATAAGGTTTAATGGAATGGTGGAAAGTATGATATAGTATTTGTTTTTTAAAATATGGCATTAAATTTATGAAACCTTATGTTCCTCTACATTTACATACTGAATATAGTCTTCTTGACGGTGCAACCAGGATAAAAGGGCTAATTGCACACGCTAAAGAAAACAACATGCCAGCATGTGCAATTACCGATCATGGTGTAATGTATGGTGCTGTAGAGTTTTATAAAAAAGCAAAAGAAGAAGGTATTAAGCCAATTATTGGCTGTGAAGTCTACATAATTGCCGGAGATATAACTGAGAAAAAAGTAGACAATGCAGCAAATAACCATCTTGTACTTTTAGCAAAAGATAGAGAAGGTTATAAAAACCTTGTAAAGCTTGTCAGTATTGCTCATACAGAAGGCTTCTACTATAAACCCAGAATTAATCACAAAATTTTAGAAAAACATAAAAAAGGTTTAATCTGCCTTTCAGCCTGTCTTGGAGGAGAAGTTGCTCAAAATGTCCTTAAAGGAGAATTTGAGAAAGCAAGAAATATAGCAGGCTTCTATAAAAATCTCTTTGGAGAAGATTATTATATTGAACTTCAAGATCACGGGATGGATGAGCAAAAAAGGGTTAACCCTGAACTCTTAAAAATAGCAGAAGAACTGGAAATTAAACTGGTTATCACAAATGATAGCCACTATACGAAGAAACAGGATGCCAAATGGCATGATATTCTTCTTTGTCTACAAACAGGCAAAACTTTAAATGATCCAGGCAGAATGAAATTCCCAAATAACGAGTTTTATATAAAAAATGCAGATGAGTTAAAAGAAACATTTAATTGGCTTGATCCTGAAATTTTTGATAAAGCCATAGATAACACAGTAGAAATATCCGAAAAGTGTAACTTAATTATAGATATGGGCAAATCAATTCTGCCTCATTATCCTGTCCCACCAAACCATACTGTTGAATCATATCTGGATCAGGTAGCAAGAGAAGGATTGAGCAAAAGATTTAAAGAAATAACTCCGGCACTCAGCGAAAGATTCAAATTCGAGCTTAAAATCATAGAAGAAATGGGGTTTGCAGCATACTTCCTGATAGTGTCAGATTTTATTAAACATGCAAGGGACAATGGCATTCCAGTAGGACCTGGTAGAGGTTCAGCAGCAGGAAGCTTAGTTGCCTATGCTCTTGGCATTACCAATATAGACCCGATCAGACACAATTTGTTATTTGAAAGATTCTTAAATCCTGAAAGAGTCAGCATGCCCGACGTTGATATTGACTTTTGCATTGATAAGAGAGAAAAGGTAATAGAATACGTTTCTCAGAAATATGGTGAAGACAAGGTTTGTCAGATTATTACTTTTGGAACGTTAGCTGCAAGGGCTGCGATGAAAGGTGTTGCACGTGTACTCGATATTCCTTATGCTGAATCAGATAAACTTGCAAAAATGATTCCAACAACACCTAAAGTTAAAATCGACGATGCTCTTGTAGAAGGTTTAGAGCTAAAAAAATTCTATGAAAGTGACCCTAGGGTAAAAGAACTTGTAGACTTTGCAAAAAGCATAGAAGGTATCAAATTTAATATAGGGACTCATGCTGCCGGTGTAATAATTTCAAGAGATCCGCTGTCTGATATCGTACCCGTACAAAAATCAAAAGAAGGAATAATTATTACAGAATATCCAATGGGTGATCTTGAGATGCTAGGTCTTCTCAAAATGGACTTTCTGGGCTTGAGAAACCTGACAATCATCGATAATACTATCCAACTCATTAAAAATAGAAGAGGATTAGAGATAGAAATTGATGAAGTACCTCTTGACGATCCTAAAGTATATGAAATGCTGTCAAAAGGAGATACTGATGGAGTATTCCAGCTAGAATCTTCCGGGATGAAAACTCTTGTTAGAGACTTAAAACCATCAGTATTTGAAGATTTGGGCGCTCTGGTTGCATTATTCAGGCCTGGTCCATTGAATTCTGGCATGGTTAAAAACTTTGTTCAAAGAAAACACGGAAGGGCTAAAGTTGAGTACAAGCATCCTATACTTGAGCCAATTTTACAGGATACATACGGAACTATCGTGTATCAGGAACAAATCATGCAAATTGCTCAGACTTTGGCAGGATATACACTCGGACAAGCTGACATTTTAAGAAGAGCGATGGGCAAGAAAAAGCCTGAGGAAATGGATAAACAAAGAGAATTATTCCAGTCAGGTGCTCAAAGAAATGGTGTTGATCTAAATATCGCTAAAGAACTCTTTGATACAATGACAGAATTCGCTGCATACTGCTTTAACAGGTCTCACTCAGCAGCTTACGCCATGCTAGCTTACCAGACGTCATATTTAAAAGCGCATTTCCCTGTTGAATATATGTCAGCTTTGTTATCAAGCGTATCAAACGATCAGGATAGAATTCAGATATATATTGCCGAATGTCAAAAGATGGGAATAGAGGTTCTTCCTCCAGATGTATGCAGTTCCTGTGCAGACTTTACTCCAGATGGCAGCAATATAAGATTTGGACTCGCTTCAGTTAAGAACGTTGGTTTAGGTGTAGTTGAAGCCATCGTAAAAGGCAGAAACGACGGTCCGTTTACCTCATTCTATGACTTCTGTACAAGAGTTGATTTAAAATCTCTCAATAAGCGTACTTTAGAAAGCTTAATTAAAGCTGGTGCATTTACAGGTATTGAAAAAAGTAGAAAACAGGTTCTGGAAAATCTCGAATCAGCCTTAAACTCTGCAACAAAAGAGCAGGAAGCAAAAGCTAGCGGACAAATGAGCTTATTTTCAGCTTTATCAGGCGATGATTCAGCTATACCTTCATTTACTATGACAGGAAGCGATCAAGAATTTTCAGACAGTGAAATTCAAAGCTTTGAGAAAGAATTACTTGGATTTTACGTAACCAGCCACCCATTATCAAGCATAAAAGACCATTTACCCTTCCTGACAACTCATAATGTCTCTGAATTACGTGAATTGCCAGAAGGAGCTGTTATTACTATATGTGGATTAATAAGCAGTGTTAGATTAATTACAACAAAGACAAATAAATTACTCAAAGTAGGCACTATTGAGGATTTAACTGGAAATGTGGACTTTGTAGCTTATAGTGAAGTACTTAATGAATATAATTCCTTGCTAGAAACTGAGGCAAAAGTAATTCTTGCCGGCAAAACCCAGTTTAGAGGTGATGAAGAGACCACAGTAAGTATTATTATAAATAGTGTAAAACCTGTAGATAATTGTAATATGGTAAGTTTATATTTTAATGAAAAGTGTAAATTTGAGGATATCGTAGCAGTAAAAGACTTATTGCTAAAACATAAAGGCAGCGATCCGGTTATTCTTAATGTTGGAAATAACGGCAGCAGTTTGAAAATACTGGCAGCTTCAAATTACTGGATTCAGGCGAATAATGATGTGAAAAATCTGATTGCTAAGCAATTTAGTGAAAAAATAAGTTTAAGCATAAAATCTTTAGATGTTAATTAACAGGGATTATGCATTAAATCGTCAAAAGAATCATTGTTATAGAGTTTATTGAACGATTGTATCGCCAAATTTTTTAAATTCGTCCTGATAAAAGCTTGCTACAAAATGCATATATTATCGCCAGGACTCACCCTTCGGGTCTGGTAAAAAATTCGGCTATTTATGCCGCTAATAACTGAGCCTAAGAAATGGTTTTAAAGCTACAATTTTGCTAAAACTTACACTTTAATTAGTTTTTTATTATGAAGAGAAATAAAAAGAGGAACTTGGGTGAAAGATTATTTCAAGGCTCAGTAATTAGCCATATGCTCATCTTTAGAATATTTTAACCTTTCTGCATAATCTCAGTAATTAAAAAGCCTAAAAAGATATCTTTTAGGCTTTTTAATTACTCGATTTTTTAAACTATATTTTTAAGTATGATCTTGCACCTTCAAACATAGAATTAATCAATCCACCGTTCGCAATTATATCAATACCTCCACAAATCAGATATTGCTGCATACGTGATTGCCAGTAAGGATAAACATCTTTCGCTGGTATTTCAAGAACGTTTGCAATTGATGATAAATAATTCCAATCCAAAGGTAAAGGTTCTGCACCTCTCCATAAATCAACAATTTCAACTCTTCTTTGTCTTGGAAAACGTTTAAGTAATTGAACATTACTTAAACCTAATTGCCCTTGTTTTTCTTTTAAGAACTGTACACCCGGATCAATTAATTTAGGTTCCTCAGAAGCTTTATATTCAGGAAACTCATCAGGATTTATTCCCATAACAACAGCAATACGTTCCAAAGTAGTTGTCCTTGTTGAAAAAGCTATATTACTATCAATAAGGCTATAAACATAAGAAAGAGTAACACCAATCATTTCTGCAAAATCTTTTTTATGTAGTCCTATATCTTCCAGGAATTTCACCAATTTTTTGCTGCTGTCGCTGGTAATTACCTGGGTACTCTGATTATCAGCAGTCATCTTATAATTTCCTCCACTTATTACATTTAAATAAATAAAGATTTTAAGTAAGATAAGATAGAGATAAAATAATAAAAATATAAATTAAATTTATTTTTTATCTTACTTATTTATCAATATTTACTAACATATTGACATTTTAGGGTACTTAATAATGAAAATTAAATTAATAATATAAATATAACATAAAATGAGAAATGCAAATATCATCGGGAATATATTTTTAAGATAAGTTTATACGCAATTAATTATCTAAAAGGAGTACTTCTATAAGTGGAAATTATTGTTGGATTAGGAAACCCAGGAGATAAATACAAGGGAACCCGCCACAATGCTGGGTTTATAACAACTGGGCAGTTAGCATCGAAACATAATATTGTAGGGAAAATAGATACAAAATTTAATTCCATAATTGGTAGAGGAATTATCAGTAATAAAGATGTCTTAATTGTACAACCTCTAACTTATATGAACCTTTCAGGACAAGCTATTTCCAAGGTTTTAAATTGGTATAAAATTGAGCCAACTAAATTATTAGTGGTATTTGATGATATCAGCCTTGAATTAGGCAGAATAAGGTTCAAGCCTTCGGGCTCAGAGGGTGGACATAATGGAGTAAGATCAATTATTGAGAATCTAGGAGGTTTTAAAGACTTCCCAAGACTTAAAATTGGTATTGGACCTGATCCGGGAAGTGCTACAAGGGCAACCTACGTACTTCAAGAGTTCACAAAGCCCGAAAAAGAGATTTTAGATAAAGTTATTCCCATTTGTGTAGAGGGAATCGAGTTTTATCTCGAAGAAGGCATTGAAAAAACAAGAAATAAGTACAATAATACAAATCTTGCAAGGATAATTGATACTATTTAAAGTAATGTTATTTGTATATTTTCTTTCTCAAATAAATAACCAAATAAAAATCTCTCAGCCGATATTTTCTTGCTAAACTCTGAAGAATTTATATCTTTTAACAAAAAATAAATAAAAATGAACATTCTGGATTTCTTTACCGTCTTTTAAAATAAGATTCACTGAAGGAGTATTTCTATGACCGAAAAATGTACAAAATATGAATCCTTGTTTATTTTTGGCAATGAAAAAGATTTGGAAGAACATATAAAGTCCTGTTCTGACTGCCAAAAAGAGCAGGAGGAAATGGTAAATATTTCAAATTTAGTTAAAGAAGCAGCACCCTTTATTAAAAATAAAACTCACAATAACAAGCTTATAATTAAGGCTGCAGCAGGTTTTACACTTTTATTCCTTAGTTTTTTAATCATTAATTTTAACCTTACAGCAAAAAATGATTACACTGACGAATCATTTTTAACTAAAGAACAATCAATAGCAGCAACAATGGGATTACCAACTGACGAATATGGATTATTATCAGTAGAAAAGCAAGTAGATGATCAATCATAAAGATATTGAAAATATAATAGAATCGTACAACGCTAAAATCCAAGGTGTTATTAAAAGATTTAATAAGACTGAAAATGATATTGACGATATAAAACAGGAAATTTATATAAAAACCTGGAAAAACATATCAAAATATCGAGGAGACTCAAATATATGGAGCTGGTTAAATAAGATCACCATAAATACCTGCAAAGATTATCTTCGCTCAAGTAAATCACACTTAATGACAGACTCTGACCCTGAAAAAATAATTCAAAACATTCCGGATAAAAAACTTTGTCCGGAAAAAAACACCATCTTAAGCGAAAGACAAAAACTAATTCTGGATTCCATCAATAAACTCAACCCCAAATTAAGAGAAGTGATAATTTTATACGATATAGAAGACTTAACTTATGAAGAAATAGCAAATAAAACTAAACGTCCCATCGGTACAGTAAAATCAAGGTTATTTAACGCACGAAAAGCGCTTAGAGAAGAACTCAAAACCTTATTAAATTAAAAAATGGAGGACTCATGAAAAAATCACTTATTGCATTAGCACTTGCTTCTTTTATGATAGCTGGTCTTCAAGGAATAACCCTAGCTGAAGGCACTATGCCCATTAAACATCATAAAATACAAGCACACGAACAGGGAGTAAATTTGGGTAAAAAACTAAATTTAACCGAAGAACAATCTGCAAAAGCAAAAGGAATCAGAGAAAACTCAAGATCCAAAATTAAGCCACTTATCGAAGAATTAAGAGCTGAAAAAGAAAAGTATAGAGAAATGGTGAAAAATAAAGCCAGCAAAGAAGCTTTACAAACACAAAGAGAAAAAATCCTTGAATTAAGAAAAAAAGCTCAAGTAATTCATAAAGAAAACATGGCAAATTTTGAGCAAATCTTAACTCCAGAACAAAAAACTCAATTTAGTGAGCTTAAAAAAGCAAAAATGGAAAAAATGAAACAAAAAAGAGAACAACACAAAAAACATATGCAGGAAAAACTTAATCAAAACTCAAATTAGTGGGATGACCAAAAAGAGATGATGTATGAGTGAGTAGGCTTCCTCCGAAAACCTACTCACTCTCCAATTAATTGGTCAGAGTATTAGCCAAAATTCAGATAAAATATATTAAAGGAGCCTTTATTATCCAAAGGCTCCTTTAAGCAAGCTCCTATTCAAAACTAAATTTATTGAGTTGTATGAGTGAGATTTTTTATTGGCATTTCAAGTCGATTACATAGTATTATAATTTTAATTAAAGAGTTTCTAGGATCAGGATAGGTTTAAATATGACTTCGTATCAAGAATTGATTGAAAAAGATCTTAAGTACGTATGGCATCCGTTTACCCAAATGAAAGATTATGAAAATGATGAACCAATCATTATTGATAGGGGTGAAGGAGTTTATATATGGGACTTAAAAGGGAATAAATACATAGATGCCATATCTTCCTGGTGGGTAAATACTCTTGGCCATTCTAATAAAAGACTAAATAATGCTATAAAAGCACAACTAGACAAAATAGAGCATGTTTTATTAGCAGGATTTAGTCATAAGCCAGCAATAGAGTTAGCAGAAAAGTTAATCCAAATGACTCCAAAAGAGTTAACCAGGGTTTTTTATTCTGATAATGGTTCTACAGCAGTAGAAGTAGCATTAAAAATGGCTTATCAATATTGGGTACAAGTTGGTGAGCCACAAAGAAACAAGTTTATAGCTCTTAAAAACTCTTATCACGGAGATACTATAGGAGCTGTTTCAATAGGCGGAGTTGATTTATATCATAAAATTTATAAACCACTATTATTTGATATACATCAGGCTGATTCGCCATACTGCTATAGATGTCCTGCTGGCAAAAATAAGAGTTGCTGTAATTGTGAATGTCTTGAATCAATGGAAAATATTCTTAAAGAATATTCAAATGAAGTTATAGGCATAATTGTCGAACCATTAGTACAGGCTGCTGGTGGCATGATTATTTATCCTACAGAATATCTAACTAAAGTTAAGGAGCTATGTGAAAAATATAATGTTCTTTTAATAGATGATGAAGTAGCTATGGGTTTTGGCAGAACAGGAAAGATGTTTGCCTTTGAACATGCCAGTATTGTCCCTGATATAGTTTGCCTGGCTAAAGGACTTACTGCGGGATATATGCCTTTAGCAGTTACCATAACTACAGAAAAGATCTATCAAGCGTTTTATGATGATTATGATAAGTTAAAGACCTTTTATCACGGACATAGCTTCACAGGCAACCCCA
>MFRQ01000006.1:6370-11572 GCA_001784615.1 Candidatus Melainabacteria bacterium RIFOXYA2_FULL_32_9 | reverse complement strand
AGAAGAAAAAATTATAGAATCTATACAACCTAAAATATCAAGGCTAAAGGCAGAATTGGAAAAATTTAAAGAACTTGATTGTGTTGGAGATATCAGACATATTGGCATGATAGGTGCTATCGAGATTGTCAAAAGTAAAGATACTAAGGAACTTTATCCTTTTAAAGATAGAATGGGCGTGAAAATATATAAAGAAGGTTTAAAACGAGGTGCAATATTAAGACCTTTAGGAAATATTGTCTATTTCATGCCACCTTACGTAATTACGGAAGAAGAGATAACAAAACTTACAGATATAGCATATGATTCCATAAAAGCAGCATTGTATTAACTCCACTGTGTCATTCTTGTGGCTAAGCCACATTCTCAAGTCATCAACCCTTCCAGTAACATCACTGTCATCCTAAGTAGGTCACAAAGCCGACGTAAAAATATCTAAACAGAATAAACAAAAATAATTTCAATATATAAAATTTATAGAGGTATAAAATGAATAAAATTAAGATAAGTCTAAATGGTGAAGAAAAAGAAATTAATGGAAATTCCACTATTAAAGATATTTTAGAGATTATTAACGCTAAAAGTCCTATGCTGGTTGTAGAGAGAAATCTAGAAATTGTTCAAAAAGACCAATACGAAACCTGTTATCTTCAGGATGGTGATAAATTAGAAGTGGTTAGCTTTTTTGGCGGGGGCTAAACATTATAATAAACACAAGATGAGCAAAAACTCTCTTCATGCTTATTATATAATTCTTGAATTATTAATCAATATCTAGGGATTAGGAGCTGGCGGAACGAATATACGTGTTGCAAGTTCCCTATCGAGCATAAACAATCCGCTACCTTCTCCCCCAGTAAGTTTTAGCTTATGTAATACCTCACTGGCTGAAGATTCTTCTTCTATCTGCTCTGTAACGAACCATTGCAAGAATATTTGGGTCGCATGGTCTTTTTCTTCTACTGCTATATTCACTAATTCATTAATTGAACGTGTAACTGCTTGTTCATGTTCAAGTACCTGTTCAAATACAGCTGTAGAATTTTCCCATTCATTCTTTGGCTCTTCTATTTTATGAAGAACCACTCTGCCAGCACGCTCATTAACAAAATCATAAAACTTCATAGCGTGCATTAATTCTTCCTGTGCCTGAACTCTCATCCAATTAGCAAAACCACTTAAACTAATGGATTGAAAGTAGGCACTCATAGATAAATATAGATACGATGAATAAAATTCTGCATTGATCTGCTTATTAATGGCATCCTGCATCTTTTGACTAAACATTGTTATCTACCTCCTGGTATATCTTATAAAACCGATATTTGCTTTTTCAAAATAAATTATAGTTTATTATCAAATTTTATTGATAAATATTAATCTTTTCTTAATCAGTTTAACCTTATATCAAAAATTTATGCTGTTAAAATATTGACGCTTGAGCGTACGAGTTCAGAAATCTTCTTTTAGATTTGGTGGGTTAAAATTCATTGTAAAAACTTGAATTTGGATTTTTATTGGTGTGAATTATTCACCCTATTTGACTATAGGCTAAAGAGAAATACCAAAAATGTAGATTAATGAGAAATATATTCCTGTAAGTATAAAAATTATCCCTGTAATTCTTCTTGTCCACCATTCAAACTGGGTTATCTTGTTATAAAATTTGCCAACTGAACCTATACTTAAAGCTATAACAAAGGCAAATAAGATAACAGGGAGTGCTGTACCTATACCATATAGTGATGGGAATACAAACATTGATTTATGCTGCATAGATAGGGGTATTAAGCTCCCAAAAAACAATGCAGCAGAAACAGGACAAAATGAAAGAGCAAAAAGAATTCCAAGCAACCCTGCTCCCCATATGCCTAATTCCTGAGCTTTATTTTGTAGTTTCTCGCTTCCTATACTTGGAATATTAAATTTAATTAATTCTAAAAGAAGTATTCCAACAATAATAAGAATAGGTCCTAGAGCAATATTCATATATTCCTGTAAGAAGTTAGCAACTGTTGGAATTGATAATAAACCTGCAACAATTATGATTCCAAGTATTATATAAGCCAGAGTTCTTCCTAGCGTGTATAGTAACCCTGCAAAGCAAACTTTTAAAGGACTATCTACACGTTTTCCGATATAAGACATAGCAGCTATATTTGTAGCTAATGGGCATGGGCTTATTGATGTTAATATTCCAAGCCAGAGAGCTGAGAATAATATTAAAATTGCTTCCATATATCCACCTATAAGTATGATTTAACTTCTTTTAATATGTAATTTTCAAACTTGCTCTTGTCACCTAACAATGTCCAAATCTTATCGAGATTTTTCCAATTTACCTGTTTACCGTTTTTAACGTTGGACACCACTACCGACTTGGTATACAAACCATAATCTTTAACAAAATGCTTATGAGCTGATTCATCAATATTAACCATGCGAAATTCTACTTTATTGTTTTTTATGCCCTGAACAGCTTCTTTTGTGTAAGATTCGATTTTATGACAGGATGCACAGCGTTTATTGGTATAAAAATAATATACAATAACTTTTGAGCCTGTCTTTACTTCAGACTTTACTGGAATAGTCTCTAATTCATTTTTAGCAAAAGAACATCCCGCTAGAGATGAAACGAAAAGTAACATAACAAATGCGATAGAGTATACAGTTAATAGCCTAAGTTGTTTTGACATTATAATCTCCTCTCTTATCTTTTTAATAATATTATGCCTCTATTTTTTACAATTTTTCCGAAGTTCCACTGAATAAATTAAGATAAGTATTTTTTAATATCATCAACTGATGGAACTTTACCAGTCACTTTAACCTCTCCATCAACCACAAGAGCAGGTGTCATCATTACTCCGAATTCCATAATCTTTTGAATATCACTGACTTTTTCAAGTTCGTATTCTATTCCCATTGATTCAGCAGCCTTTTTAGCTGATTCTGTTAGGTCATTGCACTTTTTACAACCTGTACCTAAAACCTGTATTTTCTTCATATTTAGACTCCTATAATAGTTTCTGATCTATTTTTTGCTTTATCTGTTCTAGCACCATTCTAAAGACTGTTAATACCTGCTCAGTATCTCCTATAGCTTCAGCAGGGTCAATAAAACTCCAATGAAGCCTTTTTGATTTACCTGGGAATATAGGGCAGGATTCTTTTGCGTTATCACACACAGTAATTACATAATCAAATGATTCATTCTTAAATTCATTAACTGACTTAGAACGCTGATTTGATATATCAATTCCTATTTCCTGCATAATCTGTATGGCTTTAGGGTGAACTATTGATGGTTTAGTACCAGCACTGTATACTTCATACTTATCTCCATAATAATGATGAAGTAACCCTTCTGCCATCTGAGAACGACAGGAATTTCCTGTACATAGGAATAAGACTTTTTTCATAATAAATATCCCTTAAGCTATATAGAACTTTTTTCTGATCCAAGTTGATAAGTGAACCAGATTAATTAATACAGGCACTTCAACTAATGGGCCTATAACAGCAGCAAAAGCAACACCTGAGCCTATACCAAATACAGCTACCGCAACAGCAATTGCAAGCTCAAAGTTATTACTTGCAGCAGTAAATGAAAGTGCTGTTGATTTGGGATAATTAGCCCCAAGCCTTTTACTCATAGCAAAGCTGAATAAAAACATAAGTACAAAGTAAATTAATAAAGGAATAGCTATTCTTACGACATCCATAGGAATCTGGACTATAAGATTACCTTTTAAACTAAACATCACAACAATTGTGAATAATAAAGCTATAAGAGTAATAGGGCTTATTCTTGGTATGAATTTATTTGAGTACCAATCAAAGCCTTTATACTTTATAGCTGTATATCTTGTAATAATACCTGCAATAAACGGAATACCAAGATAAATAAATACACTTTCTGCAACCAGTCTGGTATCAACGTGAACAATAGCTCCTTCTAATCCAAAGTATGGAGGAAGTACCGTAATAAAAAACCAAGCAAAGACACTGTAAAAAATTACCTGAAATATACTGTTAAAAGCAACAAGTCCTGCACAGTAGTCACCATCACCTTCAGCAAGTGAATTCCATACTATAACCATAGCAATACATCGAGCAAGACCTATTAAAATCAACCCCACCATATACTCTGGATAACCAGAAAGAAAAGTTATGGCTAATGTAAACATTAATATTGGTCCAATTATCCAGTTTAGAAATAATGAAAGGCTAAGAACCTTTACATCTTTAAAAACTAAAGGTAAGTCTTCATATTTAACCTTAGCCAATGGCGGATACATCATTAAAATTAAGCCAATTGCAATAGGAATATTGGTCGTACCAAGCTGAAAACGATTAATAAAACTCTCAACTCCCGGAATAAAATAGCCTACGCCAATACCCAGAGTCATAGCTAAAAATATCCACAATGTAAGGTTTTGGTCTAAAAATGAAAGTCCACATCTTGGAGCATTATTCATACCCTAATCCTCTTATATCTACTTAATCGCCTTTATATATGCACCAGCAAAAGCACCATCTATTTCATCCAGATTAATTTTTGAAAACTGATTTTTATCAGCTACTAATCCTTCAATAATGGCTTTTGTATAAACGTGAATAGGCTCAATATAAATGTTCTTAAAATCTAGATCTTTTAAAATATTTGTATACTCGTCTATTGAAATAGTACCTGCAATACAGCCTACCCATAATGCGGCCTGTTTTTTAATCTCAGGGGAGACATCCCTGAGTGACACAACATCAGCTATCGCTAATCTTCCACCATCTTTTAAAACCCTATATGCTTCTGAAAGGGCTTTTGTCTTATCCTCTGACAGATTTATAACGCAATTAGAAATAACTACATCTACAGTTTTATCAGGTAATGGAATATTTTCTATGTATCCTTTAATGAATTCTACGTTTGTTACACCCATCTTTTCCTTGTTTTTATTAGCAAGAGCGAGCATTTCATCAGTCATATCAAGGCCATATATTTTGCCAGTTTTTCCTACATATTTTGAGGACATTAATACATCAATACCGCCACCGCTACCTAAATCAAGAACAGTCTCACCCTCTTTTAGCGCTGCTAATACTAAAGGATTAGCACAACCTAAAGAAGCATTAACAACTTCTATAGGCAGGTCGTCTATGTCAATACCATCGTATATTCTGGATGTTTTACTAATCTCATCA
>MFRQ01000006.1:1598-6357 GCA_001784615.1 Candidatus Melainabacteria bacterium RIFOXYA2_FULL_32_9 | reverse complement strand
ATTTATTACCTTTACTCACATCAGCGGCGATACCACCATAAAATTCCTTTACGGTTTCTTTTATATCAAATTCCATAAAAGCCTCCATTTTGTATTACTAATAACAATTTCTCAATTTTTTATTTAGACATATTCTATTGCAATTATACATAACTATATGATAATATTGCAATATAGTCAAATAGATTATTATCTCATTGGGGATTTTTATGAATAAAGAATTTTATAAGTTAAAAACAGAAATAATAAAGGCTTTAGCTAATCCAACAAGATTAATGATTGTGGATTGTCTAAGAAATGGAGAAAAGACTGTCACAGAAATTATAGAAACTCTAGGGGAAGAACAGTCAAATATTTCTAAAAGCCTTGGCATATTAAAAAACCATGGATTAATAAAAGATAGAAAAGTTGGGTTAAATGTCTTTTATAGCCTCAAATGCTGCTGTTTAGACGAATTTTTCAGGTGTCTTGATAACCTAATCTCTGAAAATCTTAAACATCAGCAAGAATTGTTGAATTCATACAAAGGAGAAAGGTGATGGATATAAAAATTTTAGGAAGTCGAAGAAATTAAGGCAATATTGGAGAAATAATTTATGGTTGATATATTTAAACCACTGGAAACATTAGCAGATTTCGTTGTTTATAATATTTTTAAGCTATCACCTAATACCAATATAGCGGAGAGCTTACACTTTTTCATTTACGATACTTTAAAAATATTCATTCTGATTCTGGTTATAAGCTTTATCATTGGATTGATTAAAAGCTTTTTTACCCCTGAAAAGACAAGGACATTCTTAAGTGGTAAACATACAGGAATTGGAAACTTTCTTGCAGCATCCCTTGGTATAGTAACACCTTTTTGTTCCTGTTCAGCTGTACCATTATTCATTGGATTTGTAGAAGCTGGAATTCCATTAGGAATTACATTTTCTTACCTAATCGCAGCTCCTATGATAAATGAAGTTGCTATAATATTGCTCTGGGGCTTATTTGGAATAAAAATTACAGGTATTTATATTCTGTCAGGACTTGCAATTGCAATTTTTGGCGGTATGATTATCGGTTTATCTAATCTTGAAAGGTATATTGAGCCATTTGTATTCCAGACAAAAGTTGGTTCCTGTTGTAGAGAAGAAAATGCAGTAACATTTAAAGATCGTATTCAAGAAGCAAAAGAAAGTGCATTAAGTATTTTTAAGAAAACCTGGCCTTATATCATTGTAGGTGTCGGAATTGGAGCTTTTATTCATGGATATGTTCCAACAGGTTTACTTGTGGAATATGCAGGAGCAAGCAATCCTTTTGCTGTTCCTCTGGCTGTATTACTTGGCGTTCCACTTTATGCAAATATTGCGGGAGTATTACCTATTACAGAAGTTCTTGTTAATCAGGGTTTACCAATAGGCACTGTTCTGGCGTTCACAATGGCAGTGACAGCTATTTCTTTTCCTGAATTGTTAATCTTGAAAAGAGTTCTAAAATTGCCATTATTGATAATTTTTGTATCAATAATGACTACAGCAATCATATTTACAGGATATTTATTCAATTTTATTCTTTAAACTGTCTAAATAGACATTGTTTTTAAGTCAATACTCGGCTAATAAATTTTGATTATGTTTGAATTTCTTGATTTATTGGTCAACTTTTTTGTATATAAAATCCTGGATTTATCTTCATCCTCTAAAATGGCTGAAGGGTTGGAGTTTTTTATATCTAACACGCTTAGGGTTTACATACTAATCCTGATTATAGGATTTATCATTGGCGTAATTAGAGAAATAATTACCCCTGCCAAAACACAAAAAATCTTGAGCGGTAAGAAAGTTGGAATGGGAAATATCATATCATCATTTCTGGCTGTAATTACTCCGGTAGAAGACTTTTCTGTAATTCCTGTTTTTATAGGTTTTTTAGAAGCAGGTATTCCAACAAGTATTGCTTTTACTTATCTAATTACTGCTCCTATGACTAACGAACTAGCTTTTGCACTGTTTTGGAATGTATTTGGTTGTAAAATTGCTTTTATCTACTATGCTATAGGAATAGTTATTGGCTTTGTTGGAAGTATACTAATAGGATTATTTAAACTAGATAATTATATTCAGCCCCTAATTGATAAAAATCGATCAAAAATAAGTCACGATACAGGTAATAAGAGTTTTAAAAATATAATTATTGCCGCAAAAGATAAATCTTTCAGCTTTTTCAAAAGTTTCTGGCTTTATATTCTAATAGGTATAGGTATTGCAACTTTAATCCAGGGTTATATACCATCTGATCAAATTATTAAATATGTTGGATTTGATAATCCATTTGGTGTGCCTATAGCTGTACTAATGGTAATGTTCTTTTATATCAATATAACTATAGCTTTGCCGATATTAATGATCTTTATCAGTCACAGTTTACCAATTGGTACATTAATGGCCTTTACAATGGCAGTTACTGCAACATCTATCCCTGAATTATTAATACTAAAAAGAGCGCTAAAACTACCCTTATTACTTACTTATATAGGGGTTCTATTAGGATTAATAATACTTACAGGATATTTGCTTAACTTAATCTTTTAATAGATGCCTGAACAAGTCCGGCATGACACCTTATTTATTTTTTATCTGGCTCTTTGGATTTATATATCTCTTTAATGGTCTTAATATCTCTATCTGATAACTGAGTTGCGGTGAAATTAACACACATTATATCGTTTGGATTATTACTATGCCCAGCAATACCAAGGGCATGCCCCATTTGATGAGTAGCTATCTGCTTAATCTTGATTTTAGCCTGTTCATCGGTCATATTTTCAGTGACTTTTATATTTATTTTAATATCATGAGAAAATTGATCCATCTTTGTCCCTTTATACTGTAATATTGGAGAGGCTACAGAAGATCCCATAGCTCCAACACCACCAATAACTGGCACCCCAAGCAATCCGCCTGCAATCATGCCTAGAACAGAGCCAACCTGAACAAGTGTACTGGCTTTTCTGTATTTTATTCTTTCTTTTTCAGCTGAAATGTCTTCCCTCTGTAAAGTCGGTTGCCAGGGAAAATCCTCAAAATCCTCACACCATGCCACTTTTATATCAGCTCTTGAAGTGTCATAAACAAAGTTAAACTTTATTCTACCTTCAGATGCTTTTTCCCATTCTTTAAAGCCTTCTATAGCTGCATCTCTATAAAACTTCTTGTATGGTTTGATTTTAGTATCATCTATGTATACAGTTATGGGCATTTTACCAATAATGGTAACTTTACCCATACTTTGCTGCATTATTTCAGGGATATAAGTTCCTTCATAAATATCACTATAGCCAATATTTTGAGTTTGTTGAGCAAATTCAGGTAAAATAGTCCTTTTTAATCTATCAACTCTTACAATTAAACCATCTCCCTCATAAGTTTGACCAAGTGTATCCTGTTCAATCTTATTTATTCTTGTCAATAATGGTGCTGCACTATTGGTTTTTCCATATATTTTGTTCTCTATTATGATTACCATTGCAGGAATAGAAGTATCCGCTGTTTCCTGATAGTTTGGAACTACAGTTGATCCTTTTTTAACAACTGTATCTATTTTCGCTAATCCATCTTTAGCTCTATCGGTTTGTTCTTTAAGAGTACTGTATTTTAAAGATGCCTCAAAATCAGATTTGGCTTTTTCAAGATTTCCTGTATAAAAATAATCAGCGCCTCTTGAAAAATATATGTCAGATAATAATTCTTTAGAATTTTTATCATTATTATTTAATGATAATGCTTTATTACAATATTTAAGAGCTTCATCATACTTCTTATCATTTGTTAAATTATACGCATAAGCTTTATAAGCAACGACAGCATTATCTATATAGAGATTAGTTTTTGTAATTTCATATGCCTTCTCATAATCCTGACCCGCTTTCAAGTATTGTCCTGCATTATAAGCATCATGTCCGGATTTAGCATACTTATTCCCTTGCTGAATTTGTTGATTTCTGTTTTGAGGTGTTGCAGAGCAAGCAACAGGAATATATGAGTTAAATAACAACAATAAAGATAAAAATATAGCAACTGTTTTAGTATTCATAGAATAACCCCAAACTTTATCTTTTAATATAATAATTTAGAACCAAAAAATTTTCCTCAAGTAAATTACCTGACTATTATAAAATACTTATATGAAAGAAGATAAGTTTATAAATTTAATTAAAAGTTTGCTGCCTGAATCATCGGCATATATTGGTGATGATACTGCTTATATTGCTGAAAAAGATTTAATTTTAACCCAGGATACTTTAATTGAAGATGTTCATTTTAGAAAATCGACAATTAGTCCTTATGATCTTGGTATGAAAGCTATAGCCGTTAATCTAAGTGACATTGCAGCTGCTGGAGGGATTCCTGCTTATATATTAATATCGCTTTCACTCCCACAAGATATTAATGAGGATTTTGTAGAAGAATTTTATCGGGGAGTCAAATATATTTCTCAGAAATATGGGGTTTTAATAGTTGGAGGAGACCTGACAAGAGCTGATAAAATCACAATTAGTATAGCAATGATGGGTTTTGGAAATGGAATTACCCCAACAAAGAGAAGTTATGCTAAAGTTGGTGATTTTGTTATCACTACAGGCGAATCCGGTTCAAGCGCAACTGGCTTGTGGTTGCTGGAAACACAGTTAAATTCACCAAATTTAATAAAGGATATTCCTAAAGATATATCCGACAAGTTTATAAAAACCCATATTAATCCTATCCCT
>MFRQ01000006.1:1308-1434 GCA_001784615.1 Candidatus Melainabacteria bacterium RIFOXYA2_FULL_32_9 | reverse complement strand
TAAATCCTCTTAAATGGATTTTTTACGGCGGAGAAGATTATCAACTCGTTGGAACAGTTTCTAAAGAGTGTTTGGAAAAATTAGCTGAACAGCAAATGTCTATTAGAGTAATTGGTAGGGTTATTG
>MFRQ01000006.1:0-1277 GCA_001784615.1 Candidatus Melainabacteria bacterium RIFOXYA2_FULL_32_9 | reverse complement strand
AGTAAATAATGATATCATTACGATTAACTCATCCAGCCTCAATACTGAAGCTTTTAAGCATTTTATATAAGGAACAATTTAGTTTATGCTTTTGATATTATTAAGGTAAGAACTATGAAAATATCGGCAATAATTCCAGCAGCAGGTTCAGGAACCAGATTTGGATCAAACAAAAATAAACTTCTTGAAAATATTAACGGCATGCCTGTTATTATCCATACATTACAGACAATTTCATCAATAGACGCCATTAATGAAATTATAATCTGTACATCAGACAATATAATTGATGAAATAAAAAATTTAGTGTCTAAATATAATATTTCTAAAGTTAAGCAGGTTATTTTAGGTGGCGTTACCAGGCAAGAATCTGTTTTTAAAGGACTAAAAACTCTTAATAATCCTGATATTGTTATTATTCATGATGGAGCAAGGCCACTTATTACCAGGGATATTATAGAAAATTCAATTAAAACTGCAACAGAAAAAGGAGCAGCTATTGTAGCTGTTCCCACAAAAGATACTATAAAAAGAGTTAATAAAGAGAATCGAATTATAGAAACGTTAAATAGAGAAGAGTTATGGAATATCCAGACTCCTCAAGTCTTTAATTACAAAGATATTTTAGAAGCCCATATAAAATTTCAAGGACAAAACTTTACCGACGACTCTGCACTAATAGAAGCTCTTGGCATGCCTTCATATACAGTAATGGGAAGTTATAAGAACATTAAAATAACTACTCAAGAAGACATAAAGATTGCTGAAGTTTTTATAACATCAAGGAGTTAGCTTTCGAGGACAGATCAAACCATTATTAATACTTGAAATCACTAACAGGAACGAAACTGCTGTTATCCAGAGATAAAATTACATCTCTGTCTACTCTGGCATTTGTCTGATATCCAGCAGGCAATTGAGCATCATGCCCTGTCATTGTCAAAAATAAGAGGCTAAACGGCGGAAATGCTAATACAGAAAGAATTGCCGTTAAAATAATTTTATCTTCACCTTTTCTGGTCAAAGTTCCTGATAGTGGAACCCTTTTACCATTTATAGCTTTTGTTGAATCAAGATAAATAGTCAAATTGCCTGCTTTTCCAGCCTTACCTCTTGGAATTAACTCTGCTATAAAACCTGTTGCCCTGGTTCCTTCTTTAATTAACGTAGTATCTGCAAGCTTTACATCATCCATAACTATAAAATTAACTTCATCACCCTCACTATTTAAGTTGGTAGAAACCTTATCAACAAGCTTCAAACGAACTTTTGTGCCA
>MFRQ01000005.1:25867-28522 GCA_001784615.1 Candidatus Melainabacteria bacterium RIFOXYA2_FULL_32_9 | reverse complement strand
CTCTTACCAAAATAAGTTTAAAATTAAAAAATTCAGTAGTGCTCCAACGTAAACTGAGTGGCTAAGCCACATTCCCAAATCATCAATCATTCCAGTAATACCACTATCGTTAGGTATTAGCTAAACCACGTTCTCAAGTTAACGATCATTCCAGTAAGGACTTAAATTAGGTAATGGATATTACCCAAAATTTTAAAAATCTTCTTAATATTACGTTACAAACTAGCAATTTTTATTATTACCTTATTTTAAATAATTGGAAACTCCTCTATAAACTCCGTATTTTAAATTCTATCCTCAAAAATCCCAGACGTTGGGATTTTTCTTTTTTAAGTTTTTAATTAGCGACAAGCTGTTAATTGGCCACATTTAATAGCTTCTAATAAAGCAGGTACTACTTCAAATACATCACCTACAATGCCGTAAGTAGCAACCTGGAATATAGGAGCTTCTGGATCCTTATTTATTGCAACAATAATATCACTTGAATTCATACCAGCCAAATGCTGAATAGCACCTGAAATAGCACATGCTATATATAACTTAGGATTGACCGTTTTACCAGTTTGACCTACTTGATCACAGTGCTGTCTCCAACCAGCATCAACTGCTGCACGACTTGCACCAACTGCACCACCTAAAACCTGAGCTAATTCTTCAAGAACTTTGAAACCTTCAGCATTTTTCATACCTCTACCACCAGCAACGATGATATCAGCTTCATCAATTCTTAAGCAAGAGCTAGTACCGCAAGAAGAAATAAATTCAAGAACTCTTGTTCTAGCAATTGAAGCATCTACGTCATACTCAAGCTTTTCAACCTGTGCAGTATTTGAATGATCTGGTTCTGGCTTTGGCAATACTTTTGGCCTTACTGTAGCCATTTGAGGTCTTGAATTTGGACAAAGAATTGTAGCCATTAAGCTGCCACCAAAAGTAGGTCTGATTGCAGCTAAAAGACCTTTTTCATTAATAGCTAATTCGGTACAATCAGCGGTAAGACCTGTATTTAATCTTGAAGAAATTCTTGGAGCCAAGTCTCTCCCTGTTGTTGTAGCACCGATAAGCATTATTGAAGGTTTCTTATCTTTAATTACATTGCATACAACAGCTGCATAGATGTCAGTAGAATAATCTTTCAAACCATCATTCTGAATTAGATAAACTTTATTAGCCCCTGCTGCTGATATTTCATCTATCATCGGACTAACATCATCATTACCAGCAAGTAAAAGAACATTAACTTCTTCACCGCTAAGCTGTTTTGATAACTCTTTTGCTGCACCTACCAATTCTAAAGTAACGCCAGCAAGCTTGTTATCCAAAGTTCTTTCTGCAAGAACACATATGCCTTTATATAATGATAAATCTATTTCGCTCATTTAACTTTCTCCTAATTATACAAGAACTTTATCATTTTTAAGTTTTTCAATTAATACGTCAGCAGCCTCTTTTGCATTAGCTGCATTTAATATTTCTCCAGCATTTCTTGTCTCTGGCCTGAATGCTCTGGATACAAAAGTTGGTGAACCTTTGATACCAACTTCTGAAGGATCAAGGCCAAGCCCTTCCATGCTAACTTCTGAAATCTGAGTTTTATTAGCTTTCATAACGCCTTTAATAGAAGGCATTCTTGGTTCATAATCACATTTTACCATACAAACTAAGCCTGGAAGCTGCATTTCAACTTTTTGAATACCTTCCTCGACTTCACGTTTAGCAACTATGGTATTTCCACCTGAATGTTCAACTTCTTTTACATATGTTACTTGTGGTAAACATAGATGCTCAGCAATACTTGGACCTGTTTGAGCAGTATCACCATCAATAGCAAATTGTCCACAAATAATTAAGTCGAAGTTACCACCTTTTTCTTTAATAGCTTTTGCTACAGTACGGCTGGTTGCCTGTGTATCAGCACCGGCAAACTTTTTATCTGTAACTAATATAGCTTCATCGGCTCCCATAGCAATACATCTTTTAAGAGCATCTTTAGCTTGCGGAGGTCCCATTGTAAGTACTGTTATTGTGCTATCTGGATGAGCTTCTTTAATTCTGATAGCTGTTTCCACCGCATATTCATCAAAAGGGTTTAAAATACTTTCAACACCATCTCTAATCATAGTATTGTTTTCAGTCCATTTAATGTCAGCAGTATCAGGTACTTGCTTTACACATACTACAATTTTCATTGATAAACTTTACCTCTCTCTAATAAAATATTTATTAATCTACTTTTCTTACCTACTTTTTAAACATAAATGCCAAGAATCCAATAAATTCGACTCTAACTTGACACCTATAAGGCAATTATATTGTAAAATCTAATAAACACTCATCTACATATCTTTGCCCAATTAATATTATACTAAACATAAATTTATAGCAAATACAGGCTAATTCCTTTTTATTTCTATAATATCCAAGCATATCTTAAATCTTAGAACTCTTTTAAGAAAATCAACAAAAAAAAATAAGCTGATAGATATCTATCAGCTTTACATTGTTTATCTCCTCTATAATTTTTTTGGAAAACTCCTGACTATAATCTGGATTAAATTAGTCAAAAACATTGATAGTATAAATAACTAAGGACGAATGTAAAATTGAAACTAACAAAATAGGTAAATATAAATGCATATAACTCTTCATAAG
>MFRQ01000005.1:0-25839 GCA_001784615.1 Candidatus Melainabacteria bacterium RIFOXYA2_FULL_32_9 | reverse complement strand
TATAATCTTGCTAAACACAGAGTACCCAACTAGCTAAATTTGAGTTTTAAAATAATCAGATAACCGGATATTAATTTCTTGTATTTTTTTAGTTTTTAAATTGATCTATTCCAGATTACATCTGAAAAATTCATTCTATAGTCCCGTTAGTCAAATAAAATTCTATTTCTTCAATCTGTACGAATAATAATTAATTATTTCGATAAATTTTTACTTATTTCGTGTAAAGATTTCGTAATAAAATAAAAAAAATCATAAAGTTTATAAAAAAATTGCCGATTTAAATATTGTAGACCACTGATTACCATACCAAAACCTCCTCCCCAAGTCTAGTAGCCGCACCACAGCGGCTTTCTTTTTTTAAAAAATATTTAGTTTTTAGCTATATTTGCGTAAAAAAATCTCTTAACTCCTGTAATAAATACCTAAAAGGTACATTGAAATCTCTGGCATTTGTCGATATTCAGATAATTACTATGCAATTATAAAAAACTTACAGTTAAGCTTATTTAAGTTTTTAACAATTGATATTTTGTATGCACTTATAATTTGGTATAAGTTAAATATGTTAATTAGGATATTTAACTTTCTAAATGTTAAAAGAATTTTCTAAATACTTAAGAAATAAGAATATTAGACCACTGATAACCCAAGAAAATCAGTGGAATTCTCAATTTGCACAAATTCCAGATATACCTGAAAGGAAAAAAGCAGAATTAATTGAGGATTCCACGCTTAAGATCAAACATATTAATATAGAAACTCCAAATTCAGAATTTTCATATTTTTTAGACGGAATTGAAAGAAAAGTAACTTTTAATGATAAAAATAGGTTTATTCCACTAATATACGGCTATGTAGCTGCTGTAATAATGAAAAGAACCGATAAAAAAATGCATTCTATTGGCTTAGAAGATAAATCAGAAAAAATTTATCTTCCTGTGAAAACAGATACAAATGCTCCTGAAAATTATGTTAATCCAGAAGAACTCAGGAATTATAATTTCACAATATCTAACGTTGGGATAAAAGATGAAGAAACGGGTACTTATCCTCAATTTCCAAAGGAATTTGAGAGAAAAGCCCATAGTGATATTCAGGAAACCAGAGGAAGGCTTGAAAGAGGTCTGGTTCTGGAATGGCTAAACCAAGGTCATCATGATGGTTGGCTGTTTATTGACGGCAGGCTAGAAAATAAAAATAAAGAAATAACCTCAAGTTCAAGAATTGCAGGAATAATTAAGTCTCATCACGTTTATTATTTTTCACCTGAAGATCAGAATAAAATTTTTAACCTCAAAAAAGGCGAAAGATCGAGCGTATTTCAGCCTGAAAAAGAAAATATTTACAGTTGGTATCTAAGACTTCATGAAAGTAAATCCAGTGGTAATATTGATTTTGGGATAATTCGAGTTGAGATACCGGCAAAAGAAGAATTATTATCACAAGTTGATACAATAAGCAGCTGGATTTTGCTGGAAACAAATCCAATAGCATTTCCGGCTTCACGCTGGGACAGAATGATTTACCCCGTCAAATACTGTGAAGACTATTTAAAAAGCAAAGCCCCAAGCTGGGCAGTGATTGAAAGCTTATGCTAAAAGTAATTTCAAAAATGACCAAACCAAATTCTCAGGTCTGCATTTCTTCCAAATATACCCCTGTCATTGCGAGCCAAGAATCATAAAAACCAGCTTTGATCGCACTTGCGAAGCAATCTCAAAGCACTAATATGTACTTTATACAGGAATGACAAACGATTTAAACAGAAGAGTATACGAACACAAGAATAAACTTGTGAAAGGTTTTAGCTCTAAGTATAATTTGAATAAATTAGTATATTATGAAATATATGACAACCCGGAAGATGCAATACTAAGAGAGAAAAAGATAAAAAACGGTACAAGAGAAAAGAAAATAAATTTGGTAAATAGTATCAATGAAAACTGGAAAGATTTATATGATGAAATAAGTATTTAGAGCCTTATGCTTTGAGATTGTTTCGCAAGTACGATTAAAACAAATTATCACGTTAAATGGCTCACAATGACACACACGCTTTTGAAATTATCTAATATAACCAGAAATATCAAAGAACTAAAACTGAAGGACAATGAAATAATGGAAATTGCTAAAACCATTAAAAATAAAAACCAAGAAATACAGCTTGAAATAGTCGGCAGAGTTGTTGCGACGGAGAAAAATCCTAATACTGCTCAGTCTTTTAACTTCTGGACTAATCTTGATTCTCCTGTCGGGATTGGAACTATTGTAAAAGTCATTGATGATGAAGCAAAAAGAGAAATATACGGTATTGTAACAGAAGGCATAAGTTACACCGATCTTGCTGCACCAATTCATGATTATATAAGTTCTGAAGGTGACCCTAATTTAGGCTTAACTGCACAGACTAAAAGGCCAGAAATAAGATACTATACTGCTTCAGTATTAAAAATGGTTCCTGAAGAACCTATTCAACCTGTATCAATAGGCAACGTTTATCTAGCAGATGACGAAGCAGTAAGAAAATCTCTTAGGATGGATAAATATGCAGATGAAACAGGTATTCCAATTGGATTATATGTAAATGGAGACAATCAGTCTCCGGTATATCTTGATTCAAAATTTTTAATCGGACCAGAAGCTGCTCATTTAAACGTAACAGGTGTATCTGGTTTAGCCACCAAAACCAGTATCATAGAATTTTTACTTAGCAGCACCTTCCAGCATTACAAAGGAGAAGGTGGAGTGGCAGCTGTATTATTTAATGTAAAAGGCTCTGACTTGCTTTTCTTAGATCAAGCAGCAGAAAATCTTAGCCCTGAAGAACTTAAAATGTATGAAAAACTTCAAATGGAAGCAAAGCCATTTGAAAAAGTTCACTATTACGCTCCATATAAAGCTGATAAGGTTAATTTAAATACTTTAAGAACCCATGAGGATTTAGTGCATAATGTCAGCGCTTTAAGCTGGGGTTTAAAAGAAGTTATAGATCATGTTCAGGTCGTGCTAAACAAAGATGACGTGGACGCAAAAGCAGATGCTTTCTTATCATTTATGAGTGAAAAGGTCATAGATAACGATAAAATCGATTCATTCTACTGCATGCACAAGAAAATTGAGAATTTTAACGATTTAGATGAATGGTTTCAGAGAATTTTCGCTGAATCCAGCGGTGAAGATGGCAACAACAGCGAAGGTAAATCTCAGTGGAGAGGGCATGCCATAGCTACAATCAGAAAAGTCTACAATAGAATAATGAATATCAATACCAGATGCAAAGGTTTGATAACCAATGACTCCATAAGTCATGACCTTCCATGGGGTAGCTTTGAAGACAGAACCGTTTATGTAGTTGATATTGCAAATGTAATACCTCTAGCTCAGGATTTAGTATTTACAAGAGTAGTTGAAAAACTAAGAGAGCAGCTTGAATCTAAGAGCCTAGGCGTAGATAAAGTTCTGGTATTTGTGGATGAGCTTAATAAATATGCTTCAAACGATTCAGGAAATTCATACTTAAAGCAAACCCTGCTGGAAATATCAGAAAGAGGCAGATATTTAGGTTTAATCTTATTCTCAGCTCAGCAGTTTAAATCTCAGGTACATAAAAGAATAGTCGGCAACTGCGGAACGAGTATTTATGGAAGAATGGATATGGATGAACTTGCAAATCAAGGTTACAGCGTCATGCCATCCACTATAAAAGCTGAATTAACTGTACTTGAAAAGGGTAAATTGTTGATTAGGCACCCACACTTTAATCAATATATATTTGTAAGATTCCCAAGGCCTGCTATTATGACCAGTCAGGATGGCATGAATAAATTTAAATCTGCTCCTGAAAGAAATTTTGAAGATGCAATGATTCTTAATTTTAAACGTCTTGATAAAAATCTAAGGGCAACTGATATAAAAGACGCTATAATAGGAGTGGAATCTGATGAGATAATTCGAGCGTTCAATGAAACTGAGAGAAAAGGTAAAGACAAACCACTTGAATTTTTCAAAAAAACACTCAGAAAAAAGCCACCAAGGCAAAGTTTTGCCGATACACATTCAAAATCCCCTGTAATAGTAGAAGATATAGATGATTGGTTAAATAGCTAAACTATTACTTGATACCGAAAATAAAAGGTTAAAATAGTGAAAAATATTATTTCAGGTAAGTACATTTATTACGCTGCTATTGAGTGCTAATGCACATAATTAAGTCCTCAATGGAATAATTGATGACTGAGAAAAGTGACAATGTCATCTCCGCATTTCAAAGGCAGCTTCATAAACATACTTACCCTACATAATTAATATGGTTAAGTACTAAACGGAATAAAAAATGAAGATAGTTCATATAGCAGACTTACATTTAGGATATAGAGCTTATAACAAGCTGGATCAGAATGGCTTAAACATCAGAGAAAAAGATGTTATGAAAGCCTTTCAGGAAGCTCTTGATAAAATAGCCCAAATAAATCCTGATTTAATAGTTATGGCAGGAGATATTTTTCATAGACCAAGACCGAGTAACTTCACTATATATGCAACTATTAAACTGTTACAAAGATTCAGACAATCCTGCAATTCACCGATAATTATGATCTCAGGAAACCATGAAGCTGTTAAGTCAGCAGAATCAGGTAGTATTTTAAGTATTTTTGAAACTGTTATATCAAAAGTCAAAGTAGTTAACGAAACTATCCAGGAAATTCCTGTAGATAACCTTAACACCTCAGTATTATGCATTCCTCATGGCGGTTTATCTTCTATTGAAGAAACAAGTTTAAAGCCCAATAAGGACTACAAATATAATATTATGATCATCCACGGAACTTACGAAAATTGCCCTGAAGCAGTAGGTTATGGAAATGGTTCCCTGATTAAAAAAGATGATATTGCTCAGCCCGAATGGGATTATATAGCATTTGGGCATTATCACAAATTTAAAGAGCTTGCTCCTAACGCTTATTACTCTGGAGCAATTGAAAGAACTACTACAAACATCTGGCAGGAAGCAAAAGATCAAAAAGGTTTAATTGAATTCGATCTTGATAATAAGGTCTGCAAATTTCATTCTTTAAAAAGTCCAAGAACGGTCATAGATATCAAACGAATCAATGCTCTTGATCTTACAGCAGAAGAGATTAATCAAAAAATAGCTGAAGAAGTAGAAAAAATAAGGGATCTGGATAAAAGTATAATCAGATTAACTATTGAAAATGTTGATCCTGTATCTATTAGAAGTCTTGATTATAAGAAAATAAGAGAGTTTAAGAAAATTGCTATTCACTTCAGACTTAATTTAATTAAAAAAGACTCTATAATAAAAACAATAAATGCCAATGGAGAACCTATAGAAAAAAGAAAAGGCATTTATGATTACCTGGAAGAGGAACTAGAACAATTCGAGCTCAGTCAAGGTCTTGATATGGATAAATTTAGCAAATTAGCAAAAGAATATTTAGAACATTCCATCGTTTAATGTCATTATGAGGTATTAATATAAATGCTAAGTCATCAATCATTCCAAATAAACATTGTGTCATTGCGAGCACCGAAGGTGCGTGGCAATCTTTCTGTATTACAACAAATAGCAATAGAAAGATTGCTTCGTCACTAGTTCCTCGCAATGACAAGGTGAGATAAGTTAATAATTTAAGGACAATAAATAAAAAATGCGGTTAATTTCACTTGAACTGGAAAATTTTAGACAACATAAAGATACCAAAATAAACTTCTCAGACGGTATCACAGTCATTAATGGTACTAATGGCTCAGGGAAAAGTACGATTCTGGAAGCTATTACCTGGGCTATTTATGGAACTGAAGCCGCAAGAGGAAACAAAGACACAATCAAGTGGAATAAAGCCCCTGCAAGATCGAAAGTAAGGGTCGAGCTTGTCTTCGCTTTAGACAATGAAACATACAAAGTCATAAGATGGCTTGATAAAGCAGAAGTCTATATCGATACAAATGCAGCTCCTATAGTAACAACACAACAAGAAGTCACCAAATACCTTACAGATAAGCTTGGCATGACTAAGGATGAATTTTTTAACACCTACTTTACAGGACAAAAAGAATTAAACTTTCTCGGCAACCAAAAACCTATTGAGAGAAGAAAATTCATAAGTAAAGTTTTAAACTACGAAAAAGTCAGAGAATCTCAAGAAAAAGTCCGTACAGACAAAAATAATATCACCAACGAAATTGTAGGAATCAAGCAGGGCCTTGGAGATATTGAAACAATAGAAACCGAAAAAAAAGAAATTCAGGAAAAATTAGAAATTACCAGAAAAAATCATGAAGTTAAGCAAGCAAAACTTATAGAAGATAAAGCTAAACTTGGTGAACTTCACCCGACCTGGTCAAAAATTAAAACAATTAAAGAGGATTTTAACAGATATAATACTGAGCTTAAATATACTCTTGATAAAATTAATGATCTTGAAAAAAATATAGAAAATTTAAATGGCGAAAACTCTGATCTCGAACTTAAGGCTAAAAGACTTCAAGAATTAGAGAAGCATCTTGATGAATATAAAAAAACTGAAGCTAAAATTCAGGAGTTAGAAAAACTTCAAAAACACGAATATGAAAAACAAAGATTTTTAACTCAGCTTGATAGTATCAATCAGGAAGTATCTCAGTATGAAAAGAAATTAACCGAGATTAATGAGCTAATAGACTTTAACAGAAAGATTCCTGCACAAATTATTGAGCTCAAGGGCAAGATTGACAAATTAAAATTAACCGTTCAAGAAGAAACTAAAATATGGTCCTCTAAAAAACAGGAAATAAAAACTCTTATAAGCCAGAAAGAAAAAGAGCTTAATAAGGTGGCTACTCAATGCTCTATTATTGAGCAAAAAGGAGAAGATGGAGACTGCCCTACCTGCGAAAGACCATTAAAAGGTGAATTTGAAAAAGTTATCTCTCATTTTAAGGAAACAATTCAAGATATCAGCAAAGAAATTCAGGATTTAGTCAATCAAGAAGAAACGCTGATTGCAGAACCGGAAATCATCATAACAAACCGTCTGGCTCTTGCAGACTTTGAGAAGAAGTTTGAAGAATTTAGCAAGATTCAAGGACAATTTGAAGAAAAAATTAAGCTCTCTGAAAGCTTAAAGTCTGAAATTACAAGGAAAAAAGATACAAAAACTAAAATAGAAGAAGCTCTTAAAAAAGTCCCTGAGGGCTTTGATAGAGAATTACTCGAAAAGCTAAAAGAAGAATTTAGCAATTTGAAGAAGATTTATGATGAAATCTTAGGCTTAAAAGCTCAAACATTAAATAAAGATAAAATTAGCCAGGCTCTCGAGTCGGCTGTTAGAGATAAACAGCAGGCCCAAAATAAAAAAACTGAACTGGACGAAAAATTAAAACAGCTTAATTACTCTGAAGAAGAATATAAAAAACTTGAAGACCTTATCTCTAATACTGAAAAAGCTGTTAATAATGCCCAGTATGAGGTAATAAAAGTTGAGGGTGAGCTAAAAGAAATTAATACTGTTTTAAATAGAATTTTAGAAACAGAAAAGGCACATAAAGATAAGCAAAAACTGATTAAATCAAGACAAGAAGAGCTAAATTACTTGATAGAACTTGATAGATTCTACAGCTATTTCCTTGAAAAACTTAATAATCAGGCACGACCTGAACTATCAGAATATGCAAGTAAATTTTTAATGGAATTAACTGACGGCAGGTATTCCAGTCTTGAATTAAATGATAAATACGAAATCTGCTTATACGATGATGGCGAAATAAAACCCGTTATCTCCGGTGGAGAAGAAGATATAGCAAATCTCTGCATCAGGCTTGCAATTTCTCAAATGATAGCTCAAAGATCAGGGAGATCATTATCTCTTCTAATACTTGATGAGGTATTCGGTTCACTTGATGAAAACAGAAGAAACAACGTCGTTTCTTTACTTTATAGCCTAACAAATAACTTTGAGCAGGTCATACTAATTACTCACATAGATGATATTAAAGAAAATATAGATAACATAATCAAAGTTGAATATGATGAAGAGCAAGGGTGCAGTATAACAAGCTCAACTAACCCATTAAAACCCGAAGAATTTGACATAAATGAGCCCGAACAACTGGAGTTAATATAATCTATCATGTATTTCTTTATCGACCTGAATAAGAGCTTCATTGCCAACCAATTGCTCCAGTGCAGCTCTGGCAGTTAAGACTTCCTGTCTTGCTTTATATTGAACATCAAGAGCTTCTCTATAAAATACGTCAGCCACAGAAAGCACTTCAGTCGATAAAGCATGAGCTGCTTCATAGTATTTATAGCGATTATTTACTGTTTCATCTATCAGTTTTAATCTTTCAAGAGAACCCAGATAATTGTAGTATAAAATCACAAGTTTTTGCTGCAGGCTATCGATTTCCTGCGCCATAACAACAAGATCAACATCGGTCACTCTTGATAGCTGATTATTTATAAGACTATCATCAGCCAATAAAGAGCTCAGTAATCCTCCTCCAAGTATAGCACTGCCTCCCGCTACAGGATCACCTGATCCAACACCAATAAGTGGAGCAACACTGGTTAATGGAGTGAGTATTTTTTTAACCATATTCTTCTTTTCTTCTTCTCCATTTGGATTTGAAAGCTTCAATATAGCAAATCTTATTGTTTCACTCTTTTCTACTGCCGCTTGCCACAAAATCCTTAGGTCACTAAGAACTATCGCTTCTTCATCATCAAGTTCATCTTTTATTTCATCAGCAATTTTTTGAATATCAAGATCGCTGTACGTGAGACTTTTCTTTGATATTATCTCTTCTTGTTTATTTTCAGGCTGACCTTTGTTCTCTTGATTTAAAGCATTATCCACTTTAACTTCAGGTTGCTTTGATTCATTTTGAGGTTTTTCAATATTATTACCTAAAGAATTCTCATTATTTACTTTATTTTTAGCTTCAATAATTGACTCATCTACAGGTTTTTTCTGGTTTAGATTTTCCGCTTTAATCTCACTCTTATCTTCTGTAGGTTTATCTTTTTTTATTTTAAATAAGCTGAATCTCTTCTTTTTTTTCTTAGTATCATTCATTTTGATAGTTTTAACAGAATTTTCATCTTTATCCTCTACTTTATTATCAGCAGAAACATTGATATCGTATTCTATCTTGTCTCCTAATTTATCCTTTTGACTATCTGATACAACTTCCAGCTTCCCATCAATACCAACATTTGGCATAAGGGGCTTAAGCTGCTTTTCAGCAGGCGTTTGCTCTTGCCCTATTACACCAGGACAAGCAAAAATCATAACTAATAAAAAAGCTAAAACCTTCCTCATTTTTTTGCCTCCTCAGAGACAGCTTGTTTGACTTTTTCTTCTGTTTTAACTGGGTTAACTTCAACACTTGCTACCTTTGTTAAACTCAATTTTGATACAATTTCTTCACCAGCTAATCTTTCGAGTTCTAGTCTTTTTAGCTTTATTTGCTGTTTGAGCCTTAATTCATTAAGTAATTCTTTATCATACAAAGATGAAGCAGCAATTATAGCAATACTATTTTTGGAATTTAATGCTTCAGAATAATTTTTATTTTGGAGTATTAAATTTTGCCTGCATACTCTTAAAGCTTCAAGTGAACTTTTATACTCATAATAATTGTTTATAATTTTGTCCTGTAAATCTGTTATTAACTTTGCAAGTTGAATAAGCTCAGAGTCAGTTAATGGCATTACTTTTGGCATGGTTTTATTCTGGATAATTCTGTTAGCAAGACTTCCTCCAGCCATAGATGCTGTACTTGTTATAGAATCTAAACCAAGTATATTTGGTAAAATTGCAACGCCACTTATCAAAGTTGAGACTGTTTTAGCCATCATGGAAGAATGGATTCGTCTTTGATCAGCTGGCATAGCCAGTTTTTTTAATGCAAATTTAATTACTGTATTACGCTCAACAGTTGATTCCCATAATAATCTAATATCTTCAACATCCATTTCTTTTTGTTTCTGGAAGGTGTATTGCTTTTTCTCATCTTCTGATTCAAATAATTGCCCGTCTATTTTTTTTACAGGCTCACTAACCCTTAATTCAGGCTTCTTTTCATTGTTAATATTAAACATTATTCCAGAATCATCATTATCAGCTGGTAATTCAGGTTCTTTATTAACAATTAATTCTTTAATTTCTGGGGCTTTTTTGTCTATATTATCAGCTTTTTCAGTGATATTAGTTTCTTTTAATGGATCTGAATTGCTATTTTCTGCAGCTATAATAGCATCACCTGATGGCACAGGTGCTAATTTCACATCTTTAGCAAAAACATCCTGAATACATGCCATCAATAAGATGAATAGCATGATTAAATGTATTTTAATTGTCTTTTGATTTAAGTACATTTTTAAAGCCATAGTTTCTGGAATTTTAATGCAAATTGACCTTACTTTTAATAAGTTATATCACATACAAAGTCGTTAGTACTAGGATTAAAAATTTCAGAAAAATTCATAATTTAAATACTCAGGCGTCCTAACCCATCAGGATATAGACATAAAAGTATTTAGCTCTCTATCCAATCCCTGAGCTCATTTTCTCTTATGAATCAATTCAACTCCAATAAAATATTCACATCCTAAAGTAGACTTAAAATTCTTGCGGCAAAGTGGACAGCATTAAGCATGCCATGTTTACCAACAGCCATACAAGCGACAGGAACACCTTTTGGCATTTGCACCATGGAAAGTAAGGCATCAACACCGTGAAGAGGGCCCACATCATTTGGAACACCAATTACCGGCATCTTAACTCTGGCTGCAACGATACCAGGTAAAGCAGCTGCAAGACCAGCTACCGCAATTATTACTTTAGTTTGACCATTTTCCTCAACTTTATCCAGATATTTAAGAAGTTCTTCGAGGTTTCTATGAGCAGAATAAATTTGAAATTCGACATCTATATTTAAGTCTTTAGCCAAGGCTAATGCTGGTTCTACGAACTCACGATCACTTTCTGAACCAGCTATTACAACTAATTGTTTCATTATATTTCTCCTAATCATCGTTAATTTTTAGTAAATTTTCTGTAAAAATAATATATATCTTAAAGATAACTGTCATTGCGAGGAACACAGTGACGAAGTAATCTATCCATACTACAATTTATCACTTTAATTCCTTACTAGAAAGATTGCCACGTCAGGCTTTAAATTAGAGTTCATCCATCGAATTTACGCTACGGCCCTCCTCGCAATGACTATACTTAAACTAATATCCAATCGATAATGTTATGTTAGAAGAAATTAAAAATTCACATAACCTAAAAGATTTTATTGAAAAGTAAATGATCAATAACCTGAGGATATAATTGATGTTCTGCTTTATGAACGCTTTCTTCTAATTGTTCTAAGCTCATACCAACCTGAATAGATACTGGCACCTGGGCGATAACAGGACCTGTATCAACACCTTCATCTATATAATGCACCGTCACACCCGTAACTTCAACTCCGGCTTCGTAAGCCTGTTTTATTGCATCCATTCCTTTAAAATCAGGAAGCAATGAAGGATGAATATTAATAATTTTTATATATTCAACAATTTCTTTAGGAAGAATCCTCATATAACCGGCTAATACAGCCAAATAAAAGTCATTTTTCTTTAGAAAATCAAGCGTATTCGTAAATGGCACATAATAATTTTCTATACCAAGCCTTTTTGCTCTTTCAAGAATAAAAGCATCCTTCTTGTCCGATATACAAACAAACTTAATATCATTTCTATCCTGAAAATATTCAGCTATAGCTTCAAAATTCGAGCCATTACCCGAGCCGAACACGGCAATTTTTTTCATCTTTTTCAAGTCTCCCTAGAATAAAAGGCTCAAACTTAACACATACTTTCATAATCTCATCCAAATTTTCTGATGAAGCAATAAGACACATTCCCACACCCATATTAAATGTCTTATAACTCTCTTCTTCTGCAACAGCAGAAGCTATTTTCTTGAAAATCGGCATAGAAGGAATGTTTTTCTTATATATATCTGCGCATAAACCATCAGGAATAGCTCTTGCAAGATTATCTGCAAGCCCACCACCCGTTATATGAGCACAAGCCTTTAAAGTTTGTTTATTACAAAGCTCTATAATCTCATTCACATATATATTTGTTGGCTGCAATGCGTCATTCATATCTTCATCTGTAAGAAATCCTTTTTCATGGAGTTTTCTTACAAGAGTATAACCGTTTGAGTGAGGACCGCTTGATCTTAATCCAATAACGATATCACCTTCTACAAGGGTATCTTTTGAAAGCACTTTGTCTTTTTTAACTATCCCAACTGCAAAACCACCAACATCAAAATGACCTTTTGTGATTAAATCATTTAATTCTGCTGTTTCTCCGCCAAGCAACATACAGTTATATTTACTTAAAACATTTTTTAATGCTGTTATAAACTTTGCAGTAATATCTACATCAAGAGCGCTTGTTGCAAAATAATCAAGGAAAAACATTGGCATTGCACCGGTACAAATCATATCATTAAGATTCATAGCAACTAAATCGACAGCAATAGTATCAATAAGACCTCTTTCAATAAGAGGGATAACCTTTGTACCAACTCCATCAGTACAAGCCACTAAATAATATTCAGGAATAAAAGGATGCTCATAAAGACCCGCAAACATGCCAATATTATCACTAGCTACGGTTTTTCTGATTATTTCTGTCAAAGCATCCGCTTTATCTATATCAACTCCCGATTGTTTGTAATTTAACATTTTCATCGCACCTTATTTTATCTGAATTTTCAAAACAGTGATAACACCAGCCATCAATTCCAAATATTTGTTTCAATCCATCAAAAGACAGATAGGCGAGGCTATCAGCTTCAAGATAATTACGAATTTCTTCTACACTTTCATAAGAATTTGCAATTAGCTCTTCTTTAGTAGGTATATCAACACCCCAGAAACAAGTATTTATAATCATAGGTGATGCAATTCTAAAATGTACTTCCTTAGCACCAGCCTTCTTTAACATTCTGACGATTTCTTTGGATGTTGTTCCTCTCACAATAGAATCATCAATAAGAATTAGTCTTTTTCCTGAAACAACTGAAGCTATAGGCATTAATTTTCTCTGTACGCCTTTTCTTCTTTCTTTTTGCTGAGGCTGAATGAAAGTTCTTCCTACCCAGTGATTTCTAACAAGCCCCATATGAAGAGGAATACCGGATTCAAGAGAATAACCGATGGCTGCAGCAAATCCTGAATCCATAACAGGAATTACCATATCAGCCTCAACATTATTCTCAATTGCACATCTTTTCCCAAATTCAACCCGTGTTTGATATACATTCCTGCCAAAGACATTAGAATCAGGCCTTGCAAAATATATATGCTCAAATACACATTTCTTTGATGGCATCTCCTCGGCAAAACGCTGAATTCTATATCCGTTTGGGGTTATTTCAACTCCCTCTCCAGGCTGAATTTCGATTATATTTTTTGGTTCTAATAATTGAAAAGCACTATCTTCTGAACTAAGGAAATATCCTCCTTCAGCTTCACAGAAAAATAAAGGCCTGAACCCAAGAGGATCTCTAAGTCCTATAACTCTACCAGGAAAACCAAAGAGTATAGACCAGGCTCCTCCGGTGAAATAGTCGCTAAGAACTTTTCCTACTTCTTCATAAGTCCATTGAGAAGGAGCTTTGCGGAGCGCGCTTATGACTTTTTTGAGAATCATTTCTGTATCAGAAGAAGTAAGAAATACTTCTCCTTCTTGCTCCAACTTTTTACGCATATCTATAGCAGCTTTAACATTGCCATTATGAGCAATAGCAACATTTTCATCAAGATATTTAACCATATAAGGCTGAGCATGGGCACTATCTGATCCACCCTGAGTTGAATATCTCACATGCCCAATTCCAGACTTACCTGAAATATTTTTTACTACTTTGTTTTTAAGGACTTCCATAACCATTCCTTTATCTTTATGCAAAGATAAAGTCTGATCCCCGCAGCACAAACCAGCACTTTCCTGCCCACGGTGTTGCAGCATAAACAAGCCCTTACGTATAATTGGAGCTATATTATCCTCAAAAGCTATGCCACCGAAAACGCCACATTCCTCTCCAAGTTTCATTCATTCATCTCCAGTTCTATAGCTTCTTCATATAATTTAAAGAGTTCTTTGTTGTCAAATGTATAACCATCAAATTCAAGTTTATTTCCTGAGCAAATACCAAGCTCTCTGTAAGGAATTACAGATTCAGCAAGAATTTTTCTTACTTCATCAATTTTACTTGTTGAAATAAGGTACCTTCCTGTAATTTCCCCAAATAGAGCTTTTTCAGGATCATTACAATCTATAAGTTGACCGATAAATCCAGTATTACCTAATTTCAATCCCTCAAAAAGCGCACCAAATATTCCCAATTCAGAAATATCTGTACATCCACCAAGAAGCTTCTGATCTCTAAGGTTAAATATAACTTCCTGAAGGTTCTTTTCAAGTTCAGGATCAATAGAATCTACTTTACCTCCAAGAAAATCATATTGAGCTCTTTGATATAAAGAACCACCTATATCAGAAGAATCGTTTATCTGTTTTCCAATAAGTACTACTGTTTCACCATTTATAAATGAGTTTCTTATAAGCTTTGAAGGGGTATCAGCATAACCCACCATGCCAATAGTTGGTGTAGGATAGACTCTATAATCAGGACATTCATTATAGAATGAGACATTTCCTGACACTACCGGAATACCTGATTCTCTACAAGCATCAGATATGCCGTCAATTGATTTTACAAACTGATAAGCAACTTCACTCTTTTCAGGATTACCATAATTCATACAATCAGTAACACCAAGAGGAGTAAAACCACTTGAAATAAGGTTTCTATAAGCTTCCCAAACAGTATTTTTTGCTCCATTATAAGGATCTAAAAATACCTGTCTACCGTTAGAATCAATGGTCAAACCTATAACTCCACCTTCTTCATTTAACCATATGCCGGCTGAACCAGCTTCTCCCGGCTTGATTGAGGTTCTATTGCCAACCGTATGGTCATATTGCCTGTATACCCATTTTTTAGGCGCAAAGTTAGGGTCAGTAATAACACGTATAATAGCATCCGGAATAGAGCTTTTTTGATTTAATTTTTTACACTGATATTCCTGAATATAATCAGGTTCAGTTTCATCAAGCGTATACATAGGCCCTTCTGCAAGTATTTCTGGAGGTATACAAGCCACCTCTTTTTCATTCCAGAACAACCTATACATTCCTGTATCAGTTGTTTTGCCTATTACAGCAGCAGGGATATCATATTTTTTTGTAATTGCTAAAACTTTATCTAAACCCGCCTGCTCAACGATAAATACCATTCTTTCCTGAGACTCAGAGAGCATAATTTCCCAGGGCTGCATTACGCTTTCTCTAAGATGCACTGCATCCAAGTGAATATCAATCCCACACTCACCTTTATATGCCATTTCAGAAGTAGAAGACAACAATCCTGCTGCTCCACAGTCCTGGCATGCCACTACTTCAGGAACTTCCAATATTTCAAGCGTGGATTCAATTAATATTTTTCCCATAAAAGGATCACCCACTTGAACAGAAGGTCTATCTTCTTTTGATTCCTCAGATAGTTCTTTAGATGCAAATGAAGCTCCATGAATACCATCTCTTCCAGTATGTGAGCCTGTAAGAATAATGAAATTACCCGGTATTGCTGCGGATGTCTTAATTTTACTCTTTTCAACAATACCAACAGCCATAACATTTACAAGTGGAGAAGTCGTATAACATTCATCGAAGCCAACTTCCCCTGCCACTGTTGGAACTCCTATACAGTTTCCATAATGGGCAATACCACGTATAACACCATCAAAAAGATGTTTTGTGGAATGATCATTCAACTTACCAAATTTCAAAGAATCAAGTAAAGCTATAGGCCTTGCACCTACAGCAAGTACATCTCTAATAATTCCACCTATTCCAGTTGCTGCTCCTTGAAATGGTTCAATAGCTGATGGATGATTATGTGATTCCACTTTAAAAATCACCACCTGATTTCCTATAGGAATACCACCGGCATTCTCTTCGGAACAAATTGAACCGTCTTTTGGCAACCTTGATAAATATTTTCTTGAATGCTTATAACCACAATGCTCTGACCACATTGCTGAAAAAAGATAAACTTCAAGCTCATTAGGAACTCTCCCAAGACGATTTACTATCTCGTTATATTCATTGTCAGAGATGTTTAAAGCCTTATATAATTCCATTAATTGCATATTAATTCTTCCTCAATCATTTTGAAAAAATATCTGCCGTCAGTACCACCGGTTTCTTCGAATACCGCTCTCTCTGGATGAGGCATCATACCAATAATTCTATTTTTCTTATCATATAGACCAGCTATATTGTGCATTGAACCATTAGGATTATCAGCATACTTCAAAAATGCAAAATCATCCAAATCCTCTACTGCTGTAGCTACATATCTACCTTCTCCATGGGCAATTGGCAAATTAATTGTTTGTGGAAATTTAGAATTATCCACTTGTAATCCAACAATATCACAAATAAATCTGGTGTTCCAGTTTACAGATAATGCCCCGGGCAACAATCCTGCCTCACATAATATCTGAAACCCGTTACAAATACCAATTACAAATCCTCTTTTTTTCTTTACATAATCTTTAAGTGCTAAAACAGCAGGACTAAATTTAGCAAGTCCTCCAGCTCTAACATAATCACCATATGAAAACCCACCAGGAACAAAAATTACATCATAATCGTCAAGCGAGGTTTCATCATGCCAAATATAGTCAGCTTTCCAACCGAAAAATTCACAAGCTCTTTTAGTATCCCTATCACAATTTGTTCCAGGGAACACAATAATTCCAGCTTTCACAGTTGCTCAAACCTCCCTATTTTGTAAGATTCTAATATTGGATTTAAAAGTATATCTTCACAAATTTTGTTTACCTTCTCTCTTGCTAATTCTTCATTATCAGCCGTTACAGAAAAAGTAAAAGACTTTCCTGCCTGAACACCTGCATTTTCTTCTATCCCAACTCTTCTTAAAACCGTGTCAATAGCGGCGCCTTGGGGGTCACGAACGCCTTCTTTTAATGTAATCAATACCTCGGCCAAATATTTCATAGTTCCACTCCTAAAATTTCTGCCAATTGGCAATAAGATTCAATCAAACTGCCTTTCTCTTCCCTGTACACATCTTTATCCAATGATTCCATCGTTCCTTTTTTCCAAAACCTGCAAGTATCAGGAGATATTTCATCAGCTAATAAAATTTCACCATCCGCAGTTTTACCAAATTCAACTTTAAAATCAGCAAGTGTAATTCCTTTAGTATCTAAATACTCTGATAAAATAGAATTCACTTTTAAAGCAAGCTGCTCCACAATTCCTATTTCATCTTCTGAGACAGAGTTCATATATTTTATGTGAACCTTGCATAAAAGAGGGTCACCTAATGAATCATCCTTCAAGAAAAATTCACAAAGAGCAGGCTCAAATTTAAAGCCTTTTTCAAACCCTAAACGTTTACAAATAGAACCGGCAGCATAATTTCTTACCACAACTTCTACAGGAAAAATCTCAACTTTTTTAGCCCTTAAAGACAAATCGTCTAAAAAAGAAACTATATGGGTCTTAATACCGTGCTCATGCAGTAAATTAAAAAAGAATCGTGTAAAAGCTAAATTCACACGACCTTTACCAGGTATATTATCTTTTTTAATTCCATTAAACGCAGTTGCATCATCTTTAAAGTAAATTACTACCTCATCAGGAGATTCGGTGTTATACACCTGCTTTGCTTTCCCCTCATACAACATTACCATACTCATTGCTCCTTAAAAAAACAATCACGCCAAGAAGGCGTGAGGTAAAATTAATTACCATCCTGCACCTTCTATAGTCAAAAGGTTTACGGCCCTCCGGTAGATACTCCCATACCATATTTACGGGATTATATAGAAGCTAGAATGTACTTTTTATTATTGTCTTACGTTTGCAATATATCACACGTAAACATTCAAGTCAAAAATAAAACACAATTATCCTAACAGCTATAAATCAATTATCATGACTATTTTACTAATAATAAAGTTATAAAATGAATTTCTGCAACCATAAAAAGAGTAAAAAAATTCAAAATACAAGAAATACCTAATTAGCTAAACCCTGCAAACTATAATATAGTTTTACTTTTTTTCACAAATCAAATTCTGATAAGGATGAGACAAAGTACTTCGTACTGTATTAAGTTATCAATTATTCCAAATATAGATCATATTACATAAGAGAGGATTAATCCGTCCCGATTATGACTTTTAGAGGCCATACCCAACAGTTTTATAAAAACATCACACGAAGAAGGACACTTTTAGGTGTCCTTCCGGATAACTACTTTCTTGGAAAACCCTCCATCTTTTCTAAAATCACTCTCACCAATTTGCCTTTTACTCTATTTTTAGCGTACCTCCCTTCTGTTCTTAAAATACTGTATACCAATATTTAAGCTATATTATTATAAAAACAGAAACTACTCAACAATTGCTATACTATTCAAAAATTTGAAGAAAAATTTACTTATTCTAACCAAATAGAATGTTAAGAACTGTTAAATTAGACCGTGCTGCTCATTGTGTCTTATTTTTAGGCATATAATGCGAAAAATTTATCAACATATACTAAATCTGCGACTCAATTTTTCCTGTTTTTATCAAAAGCCTGACATCATGGTATGACATGAGTTTGGCATGCCAAAAGTAGTCTAAAATTTAATATATAAGCGATATTAACAATTTGAAACTTAAAAACAAATAGAGCATAATAAAAGCAAATGCTTTTCTAAGCCAAAAAATAGAATCAATAAGCACCTTAAACCCTTTTTAAAGCACTAAAATGTAACATTTTTCAGCTAATGTTAAAGCAACATGCATTTTTTAGACTATCAGCCTATTTTTCAAAATAATACAGAGCTACACTACTAGTATTCAGTGATCCATGTCAATTTCGCAAAATCACAAATTGATTTTTATATTAATATCATAATAACAGTTAAATCTTAGCAGGAGTGATGATTTTGGTAAAGCCAAATACCTCAGATGTTAATAAAGAGGTAAAAGAGAATTTAGACAAGCTTATTAGGGAGAGAAGAAAGACTGCAGCGCATTGTCTCAATCTGGAATGTAAAAACGAACAATTAAAAATCCTGATTGATAAGTTGCACAATATAGCAGATCTAAGGGCAGACTTTATTCATAAAACTACAAATCCAATAACCCAATCAAAAGAGGCTGATTATCCATATTTTGAAAATTCATCAATATTAGAAGAATTAAAAAGTGCTAAGGAAAACAGCAAAAGTCTTGAAAACACAATATCTGAGTTAAAAAATAGAATATTTAAAATAGATGAAACTCTCTCCCAATAGTAGAAAATTATAAAACCTGCTAGTAGCAAGATTTGCAAATAATATGTTAAAAACAATCCTCCTGTCAATTGCGAACCTTTCAGCAGGGATATTTTTAAAATTTATCTTGTGAAGCAATCTCTAAGCGTCATTTTTTGAATTCTCGGATAGGCTCTTAATAAAAGAAGACTTCCGGAATAAAAACAAGTGCTTTTTATTATGTATTAGTATTAAACACCTTTACAAATTAAAGCTTTATCTTTACATATCAAACTTTCTGCCTGATCTCTCAACTCAAAGAGCTTGTTTTCAAGAGCCAGTCTATATTGTTCCACTTCATCATCATTAATATCTTTTGGAACATATATAGGATCACCAAAAACTGTTATCCACTTAGTAAATAATGGAATTTGGTATTTATCCCAGGAATTAGCAACTAACTTTCTTGTTCCAGCAGGAACTAGAGGTACTATTGGTTTTTGAGACATTTGAGCAATTTTTATGATACCACTTTTAACTTTATATATTGGTCCCCTTGGCCCATCCACAGTATAAGCAATGTTTTTGCCTTCTCTAAGTGTTCTCAAAATAGTCCTAAGAGCTTCTGTTCCACCTCTTCCCATTGAACCTCTTATAGTAGAATAGCCTAATTTACTGCTAATCCTAGCTATAACTTCTCCATCATTACTCCTGCTTATTAAAAGATGTGTATTTATTCTTGGAGAAACATTGGCCAATCCTAACTGGCTTCCATGCCATACAGCAAAAATAACTGGCGATAATTTAGGATTAAAATTTACAGGCACTAACTTTAACGACATTTCAGCCCCTTTTAACCCCATAAAACCAATAGAGGAAGCTAATGAAATTTTTAATTCTTCCTTGAATGTTCTCATAATATCTGTTTTATTTCTCTGTTTAAGTACTCACCTATGATCCTTGCTACTTCTCTTGAAGCAATTTTATCTCCAAATTGTAACTGTACTGATTCAAGCTCCTGAAGCATTTCTTCTCTTTTATCCTGATTATGAAGAAGACTCATAACTTCAAAAGCAATATCATCAGGCTTTGCTTTATATTGCAGAAACTCTTCAACAACCTTTTTACCTGCAATTATATTAGGTAATGAGGCAAATTTTATATACCTCAAAAGCAGATAGCCCAGATAAGCTAAAAGCGGTCCTTTATAACTAACAACCATAGGTGTTTTATAAATAGCAGCCTCAAAAGTAATGGTTCCTGAAGCTAACATTGCCACATCAGAGCTTGCTAACAAAGGATGATTCTGATTCTTTACAATTTTTATATCAATATCATTATTTTTATTAAACTTTTTTAAATGCTTATTTATCAGTTCATCATCTATACTTGGAGCTTGTCCTATACAAAATTGAACTTTCTGTGAAAACGACTGAATTTTAGAAGCAGCTTTCAAAAAAATTGGCAGTAAATAATTGATTTCCATTTTTCTGCTACCTGGAAATATTCCAACAATTTTTTTGTATGGGTCAAGATTATTAGCTTTTACAAAATTATTTTTATCAAAATCCTTATTCAGCTGAGATAATAAAGGATGTCCAACATATTCAACATTTACACCGGCAGCTTTATGAACTTTTTCCTCAAATGGCAAAATAACCATCATTTTAGAAATATATTTTTTGATTACATTTAATCTACCTTTTCTTGATGCCCATACTTGAGGGGAAATATAGTAATATACATTAATTCCATTTTGTTTTAAAGCTTTTGCAAGTCTTAAATTAAAGCCACCATAATCAATTAATAACACTAAATCAGGTTTATAGTCGTTTTTGAGGTAATCTAAAATTCTTTTACCCAATTTCACATGGCTAAATATAGATTTAATGGCATCAAGACCAACAACACTCATCTTACTGTGGTCACTAAATAGCTTTATTCCTTCAGCTTCGAGATTTGTACCGCCAACAGCTTCTATTCTAATATCAGGCATAATATCTCTTAACTCTCTCACCACATAAGAAGCGTGTAAATCTCCGGAATGTTCTCCAGTTACTATAAAAATCTTTTTCATACTGCTATAAATACCATTTTATGCTTATCTGCGAACTTGATCATTTCTTCTTTTTGAACAATAAATGTCTTTTCTGCCTCAATAGCAAGGACTTTTCCCCCAAACTTTTTCATAGTTTTTAATGTATTTAAACCTACAGTTGGAATATCAAATCTCAGATCCTGATTTGGTTTACTGACTTTTACAACTACTGTTCCACTATTGCCAAGTCTGCAACCACGCTCAATTGCTCTATCAGTCCCTTCTATTGCTTCTACTGCAAGAATCATCTTGTCTTGAACAACAACAGATTGACCTATATCAAGCCCACCCATATCCTTAGCGGTAGTAAAACCATATTCGATGTCGAGTTTTTGATGTTCATTAGGTTCATATTTACCAAGAACACCTTTTGCTACCAGTAGCTCCTTTAAAAATATTGTCTGATCTAAAACACTAACATTTCTTTTATTTAATGCATCAACCACACCAAGCATAATTGCATCATCATTGAGTTTTTTCATTGTTTTTAATAAAGTAATTGCCATTGAATCCAATCGTGGATTCCTTAACAACAAACCTTTGTGGACTTTTCCAATAAAACTTACCTGAGTTATATTTTCATTAGCAAGGGTATCGAGAATTTTTTGTATCTCTCCAGGGCCATATGGATAAATTTTACTGCAATAATTACTTAATAATCTTCTATTATTTGGTGCAAGAGATATTGCTACAACCTCAAATCCACAATTCTTGGCAGTTCGAGATAACTTTACAGGTAATTCTCCATCACCAGCAATTAAACCTATTTTTTTAGACAATATAGTATCCAAATACTCTTACCTACAAACTCAATACTCTTCTAAATATATAATAAACCAGTATATTATTATTACAATACTCTAAAAAGAAACTCAACACTGATATTCTCAAAATTGTAATAAATTTTACTTAATTTTCACAAGCATCTATAATGATGATATGCTTAAATGCATTTCTTGACAATTATATTTTAATAATGCTAGATTTTTTACAATAAGATAGAATTAGGCGGGGAAACGGGTGAGAGCTGAAAAGATAAGCATAATAATTCCTATATATAATGAAATAGGGACATTAAAAGAAATTCTTGATCAAATAGAAAAAGCTGAATTTTGCTCACTTGAAAAAGAAATAGTAATGGTAGATGATGCCTCTAAAGATGGCACACGAGAGTTATTAAAAGAACTTGAAAATCTAAATAAATATAAAATATACTATCATGCCCAAAATATGGGCAAAGGTGCAGCAATAAGAACAGCTCTCAGCTATACTACAGGCGATGTTATAGTTATACAAGATGCTGACCTTGAATATGATCCTAGTGATTATAATGATCTGGTAAAACTTATAATTGAAGATAAAGCCGATGTGGTTTATGGTTCGAGACTGACAGGCAGCAAACCTGCAAGATCATTTAAATTTTTGCATTTAATAGGAAATAAATTTCTTACTTTATTAACCAATCTGCTTTATGATACTACATTAACAGATATGGAAACCTGTTATAAAGCTTTCAGGTCTGATGTAATAAAAAATATAACAATAAAATCAAACAGATTTGATTTTGAACCTGAAATAACAGCAAAAGTATTAAAAAGAAAATATCATCTTTACGAAGCACCAATTTCTTACTATGGAAGAGACTACCACGAAGGTAAAAAAATCACCTGGAAAGATGGTTTCGGCGCCATAAGGGCTCTGGTTAAATATAGGTTTCTTGATTAATAATTGGCTGATTAGATGCTAAAGCATACTAATTGCACATATATCATTACCGACATAAGTTTTTCTTGACTATTGTTCGTGAGCTGATAGTATAATTAATATTGAAATATATATGGAGAGGTGTCCGAGCGGTTTAAGGTGCAGTCCTGGAAAGACTGTGAGGTGCAAGCCTCCGCGAGTTCGAATCTCGCCCTCTCCGTATCTTAGTCCTCTAATAGAGAATAAGTAACTTTCAGACTGGTCAAATCCCCGCACCTGGCGGGATTTTTTAGTTTTTAGATTAGAAGAGAATTATTTTTTGAGAATTTTAGCAGGATTTAATTGGAAAATTTAGCAAATTTCTCTGTTTCATATTTTGGTGGGGGACTTCTGATTTTGGGCAAATAAAAAAGCTGTTGATAAATTTCAACAACTTGTACAATAACCTGTATAAATATAGTTTTAAAAGTTTAATAATTTCTTCTGTTCATCCCAGACTAAAGTTTTGATCTTAAATAAATTTTGAACAAGTTAAGTCTCTTGGTTGTGTACCATTCAAAATTTTCTCTATTATTTCAGGAGCTAAATATCTCAATTCGAGAATTTTATAAATATAGCTGTGCCCGGGAATATTTTCCATTTTTTTAATATTTTTAATATTATTAACTTCCCCCGATAAAATAAGGTTATTCCAGTAATAACTTTTAGTTATTGCTTTAACTAGTTGAGAATTAATATTAACTTCCTGCTTTTTAGAATCAGAAATTATCAACATACTCTTGCTTTTAAAAGTTTGGGATATGCGAATATTCTTAGTTAGAAGAATTGGAGTATCGACTTCTTCTTTTAATTCTTCAGGAAACTGAGTATTATATATTATTGATTCTAATGCCTTAATTAATTGATCCTTACAAAGTATAATATCAACTTTTTCTTTATATAAGATTACTTTACTTAATACTGATCTTATAAAAACTGGATTTGGTTTATCATTAATTCCTGCTTGCAACATTTTTAACCCTGATAATAAGTCTTTTTGTTTGTTAACATCATAATTTTCAATATATTGCTGGATATTTTTTGTGTTAGATAAAAAGTTCTTTATTTCATTTCCAACAAAAGCTTCTATTTCTCCTGCTGGAATTTTGGATACTGTACCGGCTTCTTGTTTTCGAGCTTGAATGAGTGCCTGACTTATGTAATATCTGTATTTTCTATTTCTAGTATTACTATGACTTGGGCTCATATAATTACCACGATCATCAAAAATCTTTCCTGCCAGCAATGATGGATTATTAGAACTTATTGAACACTTATCTGCAATCCTGTTTTCACATAAGATCTTTTGAGCTTGCTCAAATGCTACATCATCAATAATAGCTTTATGCTCACCTGCATAAATATTTCCCTTATGTACAATTTTGCCTATATAAGTTCTGTTTTGAAGTATTCTGTATAAATGACCCTTAACAAAAGTGTTTCCAGCTTTGGTTTTGATACTATTATCTTCAAGATAGCGCTTTAGCTCTGGAACACTCCTTAATTCAAGATACTTTTCAAAAATTGTATTTACTTTTTTTGCATTAACACTATCTATATGAAGCTTTTTCTCTTTTAACTTATAACCTATAGGAGCTGAACCGCTCATCCATAGGCCCTTTTTCTTTGATGCTGCTATTTTATCTCTAATTCTTTCTCCGGTTACTTCTCTTTCAAATTGAGCGAATGACAGTAATACATTAAGAGTTAAGCGTCCCATACTGGTCGTTGTATTAAAATGCTGGGTTATTGATACAAATGATGCGGAATGCTTATCAAAAAGCTCTACAATCTTCGCAAAATCCATTAATGATCTTGTAAGTCTATCCACTTTATAAACAACAACTATATTTACTTCATCCTTTTCAATATCTTCAAAGAGCTGTTTAAGAGCAGGCCTTTCTAATGTACCACCAGAGAATCCTCCATCATTGTATTTTTTATCAACAAGAATCCAGCCTTCGTGCTGCTGGGATTTAATATACGATTCACAGGCTTCTCTTTGAGCGTGGAGTGAATTAAAGTCCTGCTCCAAACCTTCTTCAGAAGATTTCCTTGTGTAAATGGCACATTTAATAGTTTTTTTATCTATCTTACTCATTTCTTAATACCAAAGAATACTTTACCGTTCCATCTTGTGCCGGTTATCTCATTTGCTATAGCTGATAAACTCTTGTAGGTCTTATTATTGTATTCAAACCCTTTATCAAGAGCTGTAACTTCGTGTTTTTCACCTTTATATTCTCTTATTAACTTTGTCCCTGACTTTATTTCAAGAGTAGAAGATTCCTTAAGAGGTTTAATATTGTCTACCTCTTTATTTTTAGCAAAGCTTTCAGCAAGTTTATCAAGTTTCTTTCTAGTCTGAGCTGAATAACCACCTTTTTCTTTTGCCTGCATTTCCCATGCTATATGTTTTATAAGAAGTTCTTTTCTGGCATTAGGTGGAGAGTTTTTCTTAAAGAGTTTTTTCCATCTCTTGATCAATTCCTGTCTTGATAAATATTGAAGTTCTTCTATCATAATTAATGCCCTTGTATTAACTATTACAAGGACATCAATAAATTC
>MFRQ01000004.1 GCA_001784615.1 Candidatus Melainabacteria bacterium RIFOXYA2_FULL_32_9 | reverse complement strand
AAATGCATGAAGCACAAATTACTAATGGGGCTTTAAGAGTTCAGACCACTATTAGAATTGATGACAGACGTGATAAAGAATGCTCCATGTCAGAAAAAGTTGCTTCACTTAAGGCGAAATTATAGATGTATAATAAAACAAGATCTTTATTAGAGTAGATATTTGGTGCTTTCTCCTGATACGCCCATCCCAAATATAGCAAAATCGTATTTAGCCGGATCTTTTTTATCGAATTCCTTTAGATTTTCGGTTATTTCCTCTGCTGTTTTCCAGTCATCGACTTTTCTGCTGGTTAAGTCTAATTTTCTTGATAATCTTGCAACATGTACATCAAGAGGGATTATTAATCTATCTGTTGGAATTTCTTGCCATAGATTTAAGTCGACAGGGCCCGGTCTGACCATCCATCTCAGGAACATGTTTAAGCGTTTACAGGCGCTGCCTTTTTCTGGGCTTGGAATAAGAAAATAAAAGCCTTTTGCCTCTTCTTCTGTTGGTAAATATCCTCTTATTGTGCATACAAAACTAGTTAAAGCAGGCTTTATATTTTTATCACTTATAGAAAAACCGGCTAAAAAGCTGTTTTTTATTCTGCTATATTCTTTTAAAACACCATTTAATGCAGATATCAATAAAGCTATGTCTCTTCCCGAAGTATATCTGTGAATAAAACCGTTAAAAAGCTTATTATCTTTGTCAAAATCAAAGTTTGTTACAAAATTATAGGGTTCAAAATCCATAATTTTTAGTATTTTTTCTACACTTTCAAGAATTTTATCCCTTTTTCCATAGGCTAAAGCTGATGAAATTAACCCTGCGATTTCCTGATCCTGAAAATTATCGAACATATGAGGAAATTTTATAGGATCATCATTTATGAATTCAGGAATTTCATATTTTTTAACCAGACTGTCTAAAAATTTCTTTTTTTCGTTATTATTCATGATTTCCTCGTTGTTTGGAAAAGAAATTTTTTAAGACTCTTCGGCATTCTTCTTCCTGGATGCCACCTATAATTTGAGGTTTAAACTTTATAAATTCTGTCATATTCATAGCTGAGCCTAAAGCTCCATATAAAGGATCATAAGCCCCAAAATAAATATTTGGAATTCTGCTGTATAATATTGCGGCTGCGCACATTGGACAGGGCTCTAGAGTTATATAAATTGAGGTATTATCAAGTCTCCAATTACCTGTAGCTTTAGATGCTTCTTGAATTGCCAGTATTTCGGCATGAGAAGTTGCATCATTTTCTAATTCTTTGCGATTACAGGCTCTTGCTATGATTTTATCATCTTTTACAATTATCGCTCCAACAGGTACATCTTTGGAGGATTTCGCTGCTTCTTCCAAAGATATAAGCATATACTTATCGTGTTTATTACATACTTCACTCATAAGAGAATTTTAGCTCTTCTTAAATTATTTTCAATGCCCGTTTTTACTTATTCTGTTATAGATGCAGGATTAGCTGGTAAATTTGAATTTGCTTCTAAGGGAAGTGTAAAGCATGCCTCAAAACCGTTTTTAGCAGAAAGGACTATTTTACCTCCCATATTTTCAATTAAACCTTTTGCAATGAATAATCCCAATCCTGTTCCTCGTGTAGTCCTGGTAAGATTATCATCAATTCTAGTAAATTTATCGAATAGTGTATTTAAGATAATGTCTGGAATTGGCTCACATTCATTTTGAATTTTTATAACTGCTTTATCATTTTCCTGATAAACGTTGATATTGATTTCAGAATTTTCAGGAGAATATTTTATAGCATTATCAAGCAAATTGATGATTACCTGTTCAACTCTATCAGAATCAGCATATGCAGTAGAATCTTCATCTATAGATAGACTTATTATTCTTGTCTGCTTTTGTTGAATAGATAAAATACAGGATTCAAATATTTCTCTTAAGTTTAATTCAGTTGGAAATAGCCTTATTAATGATGATTCAATATCAGGTATAACCAGGAGATCTTCAACTAACCTGCTTAACCTTTCAGTTTGCTGCTTTATTACTTTAAGAGACTTGATTTTTGTATCTTCATCTACCTGAATATCACTTCTGAGCAATCTTGAAGTATACCCTTTAATGCAGGTAAGCGGTGTTCTGAATTCATGACTTACTGTATCAATAAGATTGGATTTCATTTCATCCAGCTTTGAAAGCTGTTTATTGGCTTGCTGCAATTTTTGATAAGATTCATCGACTTTTCGTACCATACTATTAAATTCATTTATTAATAGTACAAATTCATATGGTGCAAAAAAGTCTTTTATAAGCCTGACTCTCTTTCTGTAATTCCCTTTCTCCATTGCAGAAATTGCTTTTAAAAGCTGCTTTATGCTTGTATTTAAAGAAAGTGAATACCAAATACCAATTATAATAATTGAAAGAGCTGCTATCATAAGAGCATGAAGTATCTTAAATCTGGCTTTTGAGATTCCATAATTCGTAAGGTTCTTTGGGGTGAACACTACTATTGCCCAATTAGGATCTTGTAGCTTTAAAAATACATGTGGCTGGTTTTTATGTTTTCCAAATATAATAGGTTCGCCAATTTTATATTTATTAGGAAGATCTAACAGGATTTTTTTAAAAGTAGAATCATTACGATTATAGGACATAACGATATTTTTATTTGAATCGATAATATATACCTGTCTTTTATCATTAACTATAAACTTGAAGACCTCATTCTGAAGCTTTTCTAGATCAATAAATTCCCTTAAATATCTATCATTTGATAGTTTAGCATATACTATCAAGGCATTATTTTTTGGATAAGGGATTATATCTGTATTTGAATTTGTAAAATTAGGAATTGGAGTGCATATATCATTGTTTTTATTTTGATTAATTATATCAAAATTAGGAATTTCAGTCGAAGAACTGGATATTTTTTTTAATAAGCTGTTGATTTGATTAGGTGATTTTATATAATTTGAACTTTCTGCAATATATGAAATAGCTAACTTTCTCGCCTCTATACTGCTTAGTAAACGGTGATAAACACTGTCAGCAGTAAGGTTTGCAGAATATCTTATTTCTTCTCTTACGGCATGCTGGTTTACATTAATTACAATAAGTGCAGCGATACATAAGGGTAAAAGTACCGCAACCAAAAAGACCATTAATAATTGTTCATATATTTTAAGTTTTCGCATTTCAGACTATTTTGATATTCAATTATCTAACCAGGGAACAAGTTTGTAACCAACATTTGTAACAGTTTGTATGTATTTAGGAGATTTAATGTCAGGTTCAATTTTATGTCTAAGTCCTCCCATATGTACCCTGACCATTCTAACATCATCTTCAGCATCATATCCCCATACTTCTTTTAGAAGAGTGATTAGGCTTACGGCTTGGTTGATATGCTGCATTAAACAATACAAAATTTCAAATTCAGTCGGAGTAAGTTTTATAATTCTTTCTTTTATTCCTGCCTCAAGAGAATCAGGAAATAATTTAATATCTCCGGCTTCCAGAACTTCCTTAACTGAATTTTGTACTTGAGGAGTATTTATTCTTCTTAATAATGCTCTCATTCTCAGGAGAAGTTCCTGAATATCAAAAGGTTTAACCAGATAATCATCAGCACCTGAGCTGAAACCTATTGCTTTATCCTCGATAGTACCTTTTGCAGTTAACAAAATTATAGGAATATCCTTTGTTTTAGCGGAAGTCCTTAAGTTTTTACAAACCTCAAATCCATCCATTTTAGGCATCATAACGTCTAATATTATTAAATCATAATTATTTTGCTGAGCTTTCTGTAGTCCACTTAACCCATCATTTGCATTATCAGTAGAAAACCCACTTAATTTTAGGTCAAAGGACAGCCAATCCATTATTTCTGGATCATCATCAATAATCAGGATTCGATGTGACATATAAATACCTTAATCCATAATTTATTTTACTTTTTATTTATTTTAGCAAATAAGTAATTCAATGAAAATGTAATCTGTTTTCTGCTTTTAGACAAAGTTTTTGAGATAAGATATAATTTATCAAGTTTAATTTAATATTGAAGTTTCTATTATTTTATAGAAAATAGTTTATTAGAGAAAACTTTTTAATTTTAATCCTAATTTATAATTTAAGTTAAAATATTTCATATTATATAAGGAAAAGAGGTTGGGAAAATGGAATTTTTTCGTAAGAATAGTAAAATTATTATAATTATAATTGGAATAGCATTCATTTTTTGGACAGTGGGTACTATGCTATTGCCAATATTCTATTGATAGATTGGTTCTTACTTATTTTAAATAAGAAAATTCTATCTATTACTGATGAGAGGAATTTATGCATTTTAGATTTTTATATAAGCGTGTTGTAGCAGTATTTTTAGTTGGTTTATTTTTTGCCAGTTCAATCATATGGCCTGATTTGTCTTATGGAAAGTCAGATAATGAAGTCAAATTGAATGGCGTTAAAAGCTCAATTGAAGCTAAAAGAAAAGCTGCAAAAGAAAAAATAGATGAATTAAAGAGAAAAGAAAAAATCGAAATAAACAAGTTATATATAAGTCAAAGAAAATTAGAGGCAACAAAAAATGATATTGAATATTGTAGTGTTAAGCTTCATACAGCTAAAAGTAAACTTACCGTTTTAGAATCACAGTTGAGTAATATTTCTTATGAGCAGAATATAAGTGCCAGGCGTGCTGGAGAGAGAATTAAGCAGATTTATAAGGGTGAAAGGATCAGTATCTTGCATCTTATATTTGCAGCTCATGATATAAACACCTTTTTAGATAGAGTTTATTATCAACAAAGACTAGCTGACCATGATAAAAAGTTATTACAGGATTTGAGACTTAAAACAAGAAGATTGGTAAACGCTAAACAAGATATTGAGTATCAAAAGAACAGTATCGTAAGTACTATAGGCGTAATGAATCAGAAAAAGAGCCAAATTACAAGTTCAATAAGTGTAAGCCAATATATGATTAGTAAGCTAAGAACGGATAGGTCGACATATGAAGCTGCTGAAAAAGAATTAGCAAGACAATCTCAGTCAATTGCCAGCATGATTGGTAAGAGTTCGAGAAGATCTTCTATTCGTACTACCACGGACTTTTTGAGGCCAGTATCAGGAATGATAAGTTCACCTTTTGGATGGAGAAGACACCCCATATTTGGTAGCAGAAGTTTTCATTCAGGAGTGGATATTGCAGGCAAAAACAGATCACCTATTCGTGCTTCAAACACAGGAGAAGTAGTGTTTACAGGTTGGTATGGCGGATATGGTAAGGTTGTAATTGTTAATCATGGAAAATATAAAGGAACTAGTACTTCCACATTATATGCTCATTTATCCAGTACTGCTGTTAGTGTTGGACAAGAAGTAAAACAAGGTCAAACGGTAGGATATGAAGGTTCTACTGGCTATAGTACTGGGCCACACTTGCATTTTGAGGTTCGTCTTGAGGGTAAGCCTACTAATCCGTTAAATTATATTCCTTAATTTAATTTCGAAATATAAGTGAGAATAATGTAGAAAAGTAAAAAATGATTAATCTTAGTTAATATCAGCTGGTAATTTAATATTAAACATTATTTAATAAGATAAAAATAATGAGGGTTAATAGTTGGGATTGGTGAAAATAAATTTGAATAAAAAAATAATAGTTTTTATATTATGCTTCATGGTCTTAAGTCCCAATTTGCCGGCATTTGCAGCTGATCCTGTATTTATCAACACACCTGCGACTATTAATCAAGGAGATCAAGAAAAAGATAAAACTAATAATTATACAACTCAATTGCGCGGAAGCGCAGTTATGATTGATATAAACAGTGATAAGCTGGAATATTTTGAGGAGCAAAACCAGTTTGTTGCTACAGGTTCTGCTGAAGTTGTAATACCTGAACAGAATTCAAAATTAGAAGCTAAAAAAATTATTTTTGATCAAATTCAACAGCAAGTAACTGCTGAAGGTGATGTTAAGATAACGAAAAATGGTAAAGTTATCCACGGAGAGTACGCAAAAATTGATTTAGACAAAGAATCAGCTTTAATTAGTGAGCCATATACCACGATAAATCAAGTAAAGATTACGGCAAATACAGCAAATGTCTATCCTAAGAGTTTAGAAGCTTTAAAAGGTAAAGTTAGTGTAGATAACAAGGATCTTAGGCTATTATTAACTTCAGGTGGTTATTTCCCTGGTGATACAAGCAGTTCTGATATGCAGAATGCAGATATTGATCCTAATAGTAAGCCAACTTATAAAATTGTATCCAAGGAAATAATAATTGATAGTAAGCAGAATTTAAATGTGATAACACTTAAAAATGCTACTGTATGGATAGGAAAAGTTAAAATAGCAAGCATTCCATCATTGACATTGAGTACTGATAAAGATATAGAACGAATTGAAACAATGCTTCCTGAAATAGGGCATACAACGGAGCTTGGAACATATTTTGGACCCAGTCATGTGTTTTATATGCCAAATGGAGCAACTTTAAAGATGTCTCCGGTAATGTCATTTGGTGATGGCATTGGTGGAGGTGCTATAGCCAGGTTTAAATCCGACACAAATAAAACAGAATTAGGTTATACAACTAATATGAATAAATTTGTTCTTAATGGGGAGCAAAGCTTATTAACACCAAATACCAGATTGCTTTATGGCACAAATTCTTATATGGATGATGGATATTTAAATTATAGTAAAGCAAAATACCTGCTAGAATTAGTAGATGATAGAAAACTTGCATCAGCTTTTAATTTCGATCTTTATTCTAGACTTAGTGCTGGTTATGCTCAGGATTATGCGAGTGTGAATTATTATAATGATAATCCTGGCCTTGATTATTGGGATTCTAAAAATTCTTTTGGTACAGCCAGATTCAGAATTCAGGGTAATCTCATTAATAATAAGCCAGTTTTCCAGGTGCAAGATGATTTATTACAGTTAAGGCTGCAATCTCAATTTGGGATTTCTGCTTATGGAACAGGAGAAACAGTTGGTATTGTTAGAGCAGGCCCAAGGCTTGATAGTAGAATTGGTCCGGTAAGATTATCAACTACATATTTTCAGGCAGGTGTTCATGGAGAATCACCACTTATGTTCGACAGATATATGCATGGCAAGAGTAATTGGCTCGTATCTGGCGATGTTAAGCTGCACAGATATTTAAATGTGGGCCATCTTAGAAGCTTAAACCTTACTAAAGATAACTGGGAAGGTCGCCTTTCCACAGAAAATCTTGTTTATGCTAGAGTAGGTCCTGATGATGTTAAGTTTAGGCTGGGTTATGATTTTGTGAGACGTCGTTCAACTTTTGGTATAGACTTATTACTAGGATCTGGAAAATCTGCGCTTGAATTTGATAAATTAAGAGCTAATGATTTAGAATAAATTTATTAATAAAGGTATAAAATAAGTTTTAAAATATTTTAAAGAGGAAAATATATGAGTTTAAGAGACTGGTTTGCAAACAGGAAAAAAAAGCAATTTAATACGGCATTAATTGAATCAAAAATTTCTGGAGATGATTTATGTAAGCTGTGGGTTAAATGTTTTAATTGTAATGCTAATTTTCCTAGAAAAGATCTGGAAAAGAATTTAGCCGTTTGTCCGAAATGTGATTATCATTTTAGAATAGGGGCATATGAGCGTATAGAACAATTACTGGATGAGGGGTCTTTTCAGGAAATAAATTCCGGTATGTTTCCTTCTGATCCATTAGATTTTGTTGATACTGCGCCATATAAAGAAAGGCAAAAAGGTGCTAAAGAAAAAACAGGCTTGAATGAAGCTGTTGTTACAGGAATAGGCTCCATTGATGGATGGGAAGTTGCTGTAGCTATAATGGATTTTGCATATATGGGCGGTAGTATGGGTAGTGTTGTTGGTGAAAAAGTTACTCGCCTTATTGAATTAGGAATTGAGAGAAAAGTTCCCATTATTGCTATGACTTCATCAGGTGGTGCAAGAATGCAGGAAAGTTCACTCAGTTTGATGCAAATGGCTAAAACCAGTTGTGCTGTTGCTCGTGCAAACGAAGAAGGAATTTTGTATATAACTGTTCTGACTGAGCCAACATTTGGTGGTGTTACAGCTAGTTTTGGTACATTAGGTGATATTATAATTGCTGAGCAAGGTGCTAGAATCGGTTTTGCAGGAAGAAGAGTTATTGAGCAAACAATTAGACAAAAATTGCCGGCTGATTTCCAAACAGCTGAGTATCTGCTAAAGTATGGACAGGTTGATCTGGTAAGTCATAGAAAAGATTTAAAAGATACTTTAGAAAAAATTATCAGAGTTCATACTAAAAATACTTCCAAGATGAAGCAGACAAAAGCGAAAGAAAGTGTAGGTTAAGTGAGTAATGAGTACAAAATTTACACCGTTAGATTTTGAAAAATCAATATATCAAATAGAAGATAAAATAGATGAATTAAAGACACTTAGTTCTGAAACAGGGATTGATCTTCAGGACCAAATACAGACTTTGACTAAACAGGCAGAAGAGTATAAGGAGCAATTGTATTCTAACCTTGCTCCAGCTCAAAAAGTACAAATCGCAAGGCATTCAAAACGCCCAACTTTTCTTGATTATATTTCGATGATGTCAACTGATTGGGTAGAGCTCCATGGCGATAGAGCTGGAACCGATGATAGAGCTATTATTGGTGGGATTGCTCAAATTCAAGATAGGCCTGTAATGATTATTGGAACCCAAAAAGGTAAAACTACTAAAGAAAATATAGAATATAACTTTGGCATGCCACATCCAGAAGGTTATAGAAAGGCTTTGAGGCTTTTTTATCATGCTGATAAGTTTAATCTGCCAATAATAACTATGATTGATACTCCCGGAGCATATCCAGGTATAAAAGCTGAACAAACAGGTCAGGGTACTGCTATTGCAGTTAACCTTAGAGAAATGGCGAAGATAAATGTTCCTATTATTGCTGTGGTTACTGGTGAAGGTTGTTCAGGTGGGGCATTAGGATTAGCCGTTGCAAATAAAGTATATATGCTTGAACATGCTTATTATACGGTTATATCTCCTGAAGGATGTGCGTCAATCCTTTGGAGAAGTGCGGAACAGGCTAGTATTGCCGCAGAAGCACTTAGGATAACAGCTTCAGATTTATTAAAGTTAAATATTATAGATGGGATTATTAAGGAACCTCTTGGTGGTGCTCACTATGATCCTGAATTTACTGCTAAATCTCTTGCAGATACAGTAATTAAGACTATTGATGAATTGAGTCAAAAATCAGGAAATGAACTGAAGAAACTTAGACACGAGAAGTTTCGCAAATTAGGGATATTTCTTGAGTAATATTTAAGACAATTTTAAAGGTGTGTTGTCAGTTATGGAATCCATACTCATGGATTCAAGGTTGGTGTGTTTATGACTAAATATATTGAATTAAGTGTTGAAATAAATCCAATTTGGGCAGAGTATGTATCTGATGTTCTAATAAATCAGGTCGGATGTTCAGGAGTTGTAACTGAAGAATTAGAATATAAAGATGAGAAAGTAATAAGTGCTAAAACTGGTGTTGTAATAGGGTATTTATGGCTTAATGTGAATCAAGCTCCTAATATTGAAGAAATACAGGATATATTAGATAAAAATAAACAAAAACTAATTAATTCTAATATTAAAGATAAAGAGCTTGGTAGCTGGAAAGTTCATATAGATGAAGTTGAAGATGAGGAATGGGCTCATAGTTGGAAAAGATTTTGGCATCCTCAAAAAATTGGCTCAAAAATAATTATTTGTCCAAGCTGGGAAACTTGTGATATTGCTGAAACTGAGATAAAAATAGAACTTGATCCCGGTACTGCATTTGGTACAGGAACTCATCCTACAACCAGGCTTTGCATAATGGCTCTTGAAAAATATGCAAAAGAAGAAGATGAAATTGCTGATATTGGCATGGGATCAGGAATTTTATCGATAGTTGGAGCTAAACTTGGTGCTAAGAATGTTGTTGGGGTTGATAATGATCCTTCTGTTGTTGAAATTGCCATAGAAAATGCTGTGAAAAATAGTGTAGATGATAAATGTTCATTTTATGAGGGCTCGGCAGAGGATGTGCAGGGTAAGTTCCAGATTGTAGTAGCTAATATACTTGCTGAAGTTATAGTTTCAATTATGGATAATTTAATCTCTCTGGTAAATAAGGAGGGAAGGCTAATATTAAGCGGAATAATTGTAGAAAAAGCTGATATGGTTAAGCAAGCCGTACTTTTAAAGGGATTTAAAATAACTGAGATTTTAGAAGAAGATAATTGGGTTGCTATTATTGCTGAAAGATAAAAGTAGAGAATTCCATTTAAATGGAATTCTCTACTCCTTGTTAATAGTCTAACTTTTAAATTAAACTAAGGGCAACACTAGGGGCTTGGTTAGCTTGAGCTAATAAACTGGCAGAAGCTTGTTGTAATATTTGTTTCTTGGTTAATGTGGCAGCTTCTTTAGCAACATCAACGTCTCTGATTCTGGATTCAGCTGCAGCCATATTTTCGTGTTTGAGCGCTAAACTCTGAATAGTAGATTCGAGACGGTTTTGTAAAGAACCGATAGTAGATCTTCTATTTGAGATTGTAGAGATAGCACTATCGATTAGAGAAATGTAACTTGAACATTTAATTGAACTAGCGAAGCTAGTGGTCAAGAATGTGCTGGTTGTGGTATTAATACCTAATGCTGTAGCATCAGCTTGTCCTAAAGGTGAACCTATTGTTAAAGAGTTTAAGGTTACAGCTGTTGAGTTAAAGTTAGGACCGATCTGAAGTGATAAGCTTGTTTGAGTTCCATCTAATAATTTAATAGAATTAAACGCTGAACTGGTTGCTATCCTTGAAATTTCTTTAACACGTTGTTCTACTTCATCTTTAATAGCATCTCTTTCAGTTGTGCCATTAGTGCCATTAGCTGCTTGAATTGCTAAATCTCTGATTCTTTGAAGGTTTTCTTGAATAATACCAAGGTCACCTTCAGCTGTTTGTAATAGGTTTACACCGGCTTGAGCGTTGGATGCTGCTACAACAGAACCTCTTGCTTGTGCTTTTAATGCTTCAGAAATTGTAAGACCTGCTGCATCATCTGCTGCGCGGTTAATTCTGTAACCAGTTGATAATCTCTCAAGAGACTTGCTCATACCAGATGTAGCGCTGGATAAACTTCTTTGTACTAGAAGTGAGCTAACGTTTGTGTTTACAACAATACCCATTCAGATTCTCCTTATCTGTTAAATAAATACATCCATGTCCTGCTAGCGATGTGGTTGCACTAGCATAAACTACACTGTTATATTAAGGCTTATTAAGTAGATAATTAATTCTAATAAAGTTAGATCTTTCTCATACTGAAGTATCAAAATGTTAAGAAATTTATATTAATTGTTGATATGTATATTAATCTCATTTTGCAATGAGGTTGTAACAGCCTGTTTATTTAGTATTTAAAAGAAAACCGTATTAATCATATACTAGGAATGATAAGAAATTTTAAGAAATAATGGGGTTTAAATATCATGATTAAAAACCATGCAAAAGACCTTTGATTCATGGCTTTGGGGTGTTATAGGAAACAAAATGCATACTCAACTAAAATGTATACTATACAAATATTTGTATTATTCTGAAACATCATCTATAATAATTCTTGAAATCAAGTTAACTGAAAGTTGAAGCACAAATAATGTGTAGTTAAAGTGAAAGGGGGAAAGGTAAAGACCTTTAAAGGATATTTTGGGTAACCAGATATGAGTAAAATTCCAGAAAATCTACAAGTTATAAAGAATAAAATAAACACAGAAAAGGTTAGAATAATCGCTGTTACAAAATATGTAAGTGTAAATGAAATACTCGAACTTTATAAAGCTGGAATTAGAAATATCGGAGAGAATAAGATTCAGGATGCAGAGAATAAAAAACAAATTCTTCCTGAAAACATAGAAAAAGATATAAACTGGCACTTTATAGGTCATTTACAGACAAACAAAGTTAAAAAGGTAGTAGGAAATTTTGAGTATATTCACTCGGTAGACTCTGAAAAATTAGTAAAAGCTGTATCAGAAAGTGCTAAGGCAAAAAATATAACACAAAATATATTGATTCAGGTCAATATAGCAGAAGAAGAAACAAAATACGGATTCGATGTCAATGCAGTTAAGGAGGTATTTCCGGAAATATTAAAATTCGATGCGGTTAATGTAGTAGGTCTAATGACCATGGCACCCTATACCTTAGATGAAAAGTTATTACATACGGTATTCAGAACTTTAAGAGAGCTAAGGGATTATTTAGAAGAAAAGTATAATTGCAAACTTCCTGAGTTATCGATGGGAATGAGTAATGATTACCAGATAGCAGCTGAAGAGGGTGCAACAATGATAAGGTTGGGTCGAGTTTTATTTGAATAGTTTAATTAGTTAATAATAAGAATGTAGTTATAGTAGTTATTGGGGAGGAGTAGGAATTGTCAGGTTTAGTAAACAAAATTAAAAGTTTCGTAGGTTTTGGACCAGAATTTGATGATGTAGAAGAATTTGAAGAAGATTTTTACGCTGCAGAAAATGAATATGCAGATACTACTGAGCTTTCAAATTCACGTAAAAAATCAAACTTAAAAGTATTAGCTCATCCAAGTGCTAACACTTATGAAGTAATGGTCATTGAACCAAGATCATTTGAAGAGTCTCTTGAAATTGTTAATAATTTAAGAGAGAAAAAATCAGTTATTTTAAATCTTCATTTATTAGATGCTGAGCAGTCACAAAGAATAGTTGATTTCTTATCAGGTGCTACTCATGCGGTTGATGGTCATCAGCAAAGAATTGGAGAAGGCGTTTTCATCTTTACTCCTTGCAATGTTTCAATTTCATCTGAAACAGAAAAAGCAAGAGTAATTAGAGATGCTTTCTGGAATCAACCTCACTAAAAAGTATTGACAGCGAATGAGGGTAAGGCGGTATTCAATACCGCTTTTTTTTTATAATTTTACCAGGGTTCTCTTGAGACTCCTATTTTATATCCGATTATATTTACTATTAGATGAAAAATAGGAGTTAGTATCAATGCAGCAAAGATAATTTCGACGGTGAAATTTTGAAAGAACCATTGTCCTGCAAAAATTATTGTTATTAGCCAGGCCCCAATTGCAAAATCTAATTGATCAACAAGTGGAAATGCCTGCCCTCTTTTTAAATTTAAGCGTCTTTTTAAAAAGCTTGCTACCACATCACCCAGCATTGATCCAACTGGTAAGGCAATTATTGCAGCTGTGTTAAATTGCGGCATGGAATCTTCTAAGAAGCGTGTGTTTATTATATTTTCCATAATTGCAATAAAAATTCCAAATACTATACCTGTAATGAAACCCTTATAGGTTTTTCCGTTTCCCAGGATTCTTTTGCCCTTATATTGCTTTCCAAAATCTATAGGTCTACCTGGTGAACCTATTTTTGCGCTAATAGCTGCTGCCGGATTTGCTAAATATGCCGGCAACATGAGCCAGATCATTTTAATTATTATTCCTAGAATATCCATAACCAGATTTCAAGATTTGAATTTATTGTAAAAAGTTATTTTATGTTGATTAGTTAAAGTTAATTATATAAGTACTCTACAAGTTTTTCTATTGACCTGGTATAGATTCTTTGTTTTGATAAGATATAATATTAATTGGTTGAGAAAAGAAGAGAAAAAAAGAATGATTCCATTATCAAGTATTAAAAAAGAGCAAAACCAGCCAAAACAATTATATATTGATTTGAATTGTGATATTGGACAGAGTTTTGGTGTATATAAAAATGATTTAGAGTTTAGTCTTTTACCTTATGTAAGTTCAGTCAATATTTCTTGTGGTTGCCATGCCGGTGATCCAACAACTATTATGAATGCTTTAAAAATAGCTAAAGAGCATAATTTAGCTATAGGAGCTCATATTGGATATCCTGATATTCAAGGGTTTGGATATCGTAGTATGAAGCTTAGCGATGAAGAATTACAGGCTGTAGTACTTTATCAGATTGGAGCTTTAAGTTCTTTAGCCAAGTCTTATAATCTTGTTATTGAGCATATAAGACCCCATGGCGCTTTATATAAAGATGCTGCTTCTAATCTTGATATTTCAGTTTCTATTGCAAAAGCTATTGCTAAATTCGATCCATGGCTCATTTATGTTGGAGCTGCTGGTGAAAATTTAAATAAGGCAGGAGAAGCTGCTGATATCAGGGTTGCCCCTGAAGTATATCTTGATAGAAAGTATAACTTTGCAGGAACCATTGATTTTGAAGTGGATAATGTTGTTGATATTCAATATTCAATCAGTCAATTGGAGTCGTTAATTAAAGATTCTACTTTAAAAAACAATCAGAATGGTAAAACCAGAGTTAATTTTAAAACCATACATCTAAATATGAAATCAGAAATTTCTATTGAAATTGCTAAAAAGGCAAAACAGTTAATATCTCATCCAGTACCGGTTGCTGCTGCTTTAATCGGCAATAATGGTTGGTTGCAGTAATATTTAATTAAATGTGCACAGATAAAGCCTCTATAATAGAGGCTTTATCTGTAATAAGTCAGATTAAGTCAGTTTTAAGAGATAAGCAGAGACTTTCTATAGAGTATTTTGTTTCAATTATACCTTCCTTGAAATCCAGAATGTTCAATAGATGAGCTTTATACAATATATTTATCACTGTTTCATCGTTTCTAATTCCTAAAATTTTCCAAAAGTTATTTTCAAGAATAGCTTCTATATTTATCTTATCCGGGTAGGGAGCAAAGATTTTATGTAATAAAAGCATAAAAGCAGTTTCAGGAATTTTAATATCATTAATTTGCCAGTAAACTTTATTTTTACTGATGAATCCAAGATCTCTTACTGTGCTTTGCAACCACCAGGAAAGGTTTTCTATTTCTTTTCCATATACCTGCTTAATATAGTCACTGAATATTTTAGGTGGTAATCCTTCTTCTGCTGGTTTATTCAGGATATGATTTGCAACAAAATCTGCTATTATTGGTTCTTGATTTAAGAGTTCATAGCGAATAATCTCTCTTAACAGCTCTTCATCTTGATAAATTTCCCAAATCTGTGGCAAGAAATTATATAGTTTTTTGTCAGGAAAAAATCTATGTAATATATTATTAGCTATTCGGATTCTGGATTTCTTTGATTCCTGCGGCAATAACAATACAAGATCATTTTTGAAGCTTTCATAAGAAAGAAAGTCCAGGCTGGATTTTATAGCAAGGACAGTTTCTTTATAAAATAATTTTTGAAACCATTTTGGGTTTTCTGACATATTTAATCTCTAATTAAAATTGGTATATATCTTTATAATAAACGATCTCAGGTTCTTTATTAAGTATAATGCCTATTGCATCAAATCTATAGTTTTTAAATTTTAAATCAGGATTTTCGTTTAAATAAGCTCCTGCAAGAGTTCTAATTTTATCGATTTTGCTTTTAGTAATTGATTCTACAGGGTGTCCGTAATTAACTGTACTTCTCGTTTTAACCTCTATAAAAACTAAGGTCTTTTGATCAGTAGCAATTATGTCGATTTCTCCATAGCGAGAATAACGCCAATTTTTTTCAATGATCTTAAAGCCTCTTTTTTCGAGATATTTAGCTGCTATGTCTTCTCCGATTTTACCTTTTGCTATATTACTTTTCATAAATAATTTCCAATTTGTGGCTTATTTTATGTTTATATCATAAAACCTGTAAGCAAATAAATATAAGCAAAAAAAAACCGGCTTTTGCCGGATAAGTCTACCACATATTAGAGAGAGGAATTAGAGAGAGAATGTTGAAGGAAGATTGCTCGCCAGTCATATCATGTATTTTCCACATTTCATTTTTTTTAAACGTTAAACTTACAATTTATTACAAAAAGTTTACATGGTTTTATGGGTTAAAACGGTAATCACTACTACTTTTCTATATTTCGTGACTTTCCAAATAATTATTTTTAGTACATCTCGAGTGTTTTTAAATAAATATAAATCATTAAAACTGGATTTAAGGGATATGCAAAAGTTGATTATTAAAACATAATCAGCTTTTTAGGTGTACATTTAATATTAAAATGCTAATTTATAGTTTGAAAATATTGTTAAAAAAGCTAATGAGATTTCGAGGTTTTTAAAGTAAAATAACTTTTTTAATTATTCAATTAATATCTGTCTGAAATAAATCTTGAGATTAGGAGGAAAAATGTTAGAGTTATATCAATTTGAACAATGCCCTTATTGTAAAAAAGTTAGAGAAAAATTAACGGAATTAAATCTTGATTATATATGCAGAAACGTACAAAAGGGCACAAGAAAAAGAGGAATATTACTTACTCTTGGTGGTCAAGATCAGGTGCCATTTCTGGTAGATCAAGATAAAGAAGTTTATATGTATGAATCAGACAAGATTATTGAGTATTTGGACAAGAATTATGGCTAGAGACTATAAAAGACCCTTTTAAAAGGGTCTTTTATCTTGTTATTATCTTTATACTTTTATTTGAGTTTCTGATTCTTCCATTGTTCCTGCTTGTCTAGATTGAAGAAGATCGTTAACTCTAAATTTGTGAGCCTTTAACATTTCTTTTTCAAGATCGGTTTTTCTAACGTTTACATAGCTAAAGTATATTATTAGTCCTACAGCAAGACAGGCAAGGTACATAACCTTTGTTTGAATAGGATTTGTCCAGATTAAGCCTGAACAAGCGAGCATAGCTAATGGACAGGTTATTATTGCAAACGGAACTTTAAATGGCCTATGTAGATCAGGTCTTTTAACCCTTAAAACCAGGATTTCAAAGCTTATAAGCGTAAATGCAGTTAGAATGCTCATGCTGCAAAGTTGTGCTGCTTGTGCAATATCGATAAATAAGCTGCCAACCATACAGATACCACCTAATACTAATGTAATTAAATATGGTGTACCAAATTCAGGATGTATTTTAGCAAGTTTTTTGGGTATTAACTTATCTCTTGACATTGCAAATAAGATGCGGCTTGTTCCCAACTGCATTACGAGTAATACGGATGTTAAGCCTGCTATAGCTCCTATTGAAATAAACCCTGCTATCCAGCTCATTCCAACGGATGACATTGCTGCTGCTATTGGAGCTTTAATATCAATTTGATTAATAGGAACCATACCTGTTAATACTGCTACAACTGCAATATATACTAATGTGCAAACAGCTAATGAAGTAATTGTTGCTATTGGCAAACTCTTTTCTGGGTTTTTGGCTTCTTCTGCGGCAGTGGAAATTGCATCAAAGCCAATATAAGCGAAAAATACAGTTACTGCACCTGCGAGAACCCCTTCAAGACCGTTTGGTAAGAAAGGTGTCCAGTTAGCAGGTTTTACATAAAATGCGCCAATCCCAACAAATAAGAGAATAACGCCAACTTTTAACATTACCATTAAAGTTGCTGCCTTAGTGCTTTCTTGTGTTCCTTTAATTAATATTGCTGTAATTGCTGCAATAATAAGAATTGCTGGCAGGTCAAGGCAGATCGGTATTGGACCTAAATGAGGAATTGCCGTTGCTGGATTAAGTCCATGATCTCCCAGTACTTTAATAGCTGAAAAATAGTCATTTACAAGCCATACAGGCGGATGTGTAAGCCAATCAGGAAGGAATGTGAAACCTTTTATAAACTTCATCAAATATCCTGACCAACCATGTGCTACAGCAATACAGCTTATCGTATATCCTATAGCTAATACCCACCCCACACACCAGGCAAATATTTCTCCAAGAGAGGCAAAAGTATATGTATAAACACTTCCTGCAACCGGTATCATAGATGCAAATTCAGCATATGATAAAGCTGCAAGAGCACAGGCTATACCTGCAACAATAAAAGATAAAATTAATCCAGGACCTGCTCCAGGCGTAATGGCAGTACCAACTGCAGCAACACCTGCTATTGTAAATATGCCTGCGCCAATAATTGCGCCTATTCCTAGTATTGTTAAATCCATTGTAGATAGTGTTTTTTTGAGGGCATGTTTCTTTGAGCCTTCAATCAATTGCTCGGGACTTTTTTTGGTTAGCATCATTTGTGCTAGTGATAACTTTAAACCTTCCTCGGTGGATCTCCCCTGAGATTTAGCCATGGGATTAGTGTGTAATTCTGCCATCAATAATATCTCCAATATGTCTAAATTACTTTTATCTTAGATTTTCTATCGAAACAACTATACTATAAACGCGATTTATAAATTCATACTTAACTGCCTATTCATATAAAAAATTAACAATTATTTAAGTGCTATTTTTATTGTTGAATTTTGAATAATTTAACATTTATTTACTTTTTTAGTATTTTAGTTTTCCTTCATCATTTAAGAATCTCCCTGGTTTTGAAGGACTTAATAATGAAATAAATTATAATATTACATTTATTGAGAAAATATTAAAGCTATTATAATTCTGCATTTAGGATAATTCGTTCTGGTTTATACAAGTTTTCTAAAATTTGTATATTAAATTAGCTGGTTTAACTAGCTGAGAGTGGGATAAAATCTGCTTTTTAGGAAATTATACTTTGAGTATGATTTTTTAGTGTTTTTAATTCCTATAATATGATAAAGGTAAAATAATGGAACTGGATGAAACATTAAATATAGTCTGTAAGGATATATTGAGCTTTTTTGATATTGATAGGGTTGATATAATTCATTAT
>MFRQ01000003.1:5640-24281 GCA_001784615.1 Candidatus Melainabacteria bacterium RIFOXYA2_FULL_32_9 | reverse complement strand
TGAATCTGAAAAGAGATCCTTCGCTCAGGATGACAAAAGACTAATCCTTACAACTAAAATAGACTCGATCCTTCAAGAAAAAGGCATTTCAAGAACAGCGTTAAGTAAGCAGATTAATTATAGTCAGGGTAAATTAAATGAAATGATTATCGGTAAAGAACCTATGTCCTCTCTGGTAATCTCAAAAATAGCTCCTATTTTAAATGTCAGTGAAAATCAAATAAAAAGCTGGGTTCTCGCTGATAAATACTCTTTAACTGCTCTTGAAGAGGCTGTTAAAATATTAAACAGTGAATGTAAATAATAACAGGACATAAATTGATCATCAATTCTAAGCTATTTGCCACAGCAAACCAGATAAGTGCTATAATTAATTGTTAAAGCTTTCTACTATTACTAATTTAAATAAAGTCTATCAAATGAGATAACAGGGATATGAAAAGAATAAGACTATTACCAGAAAACCTTATAAATCAAATTGCAGCAGGCGAAGTCATAGAAAGACCCGCTTCTATAGTCAAAGAACTAGTTGAAAATTCCATTGATGCAGGAGCTACAAGAGTTGAAATTGAAATTTCTAACGAATGCAGAAATATTCGAGTCGCAGACAACGGATCAGGCATTCATAGTGACGATGTAGCATTGGCATTCTCAAGGCATGCCACTAGCAAATTAGAACAAGAAAAAGATTTATGGGCTATATCTACATTGGGATTTAGAGGAGAAGCACTGGCAAGTATTATTTCTGTCGCTAAAGTTACCTGCTTAACTAGAACAGCCGATTCTCCACACGGGGTAAAGGTCGAATGTGAAAATTCAGAAATAACTATATCTGAAACAGGCTGCGCCATTGGTACTACAATGGAGGTTAAAGAGCTTTTTTATAACGTACCTGCTAGAAAAAAATTCCTCAAGAAGTCCCAAACTGAGCTTGCGAGCATTATTGAAGTTGTCCAAAGCATAGCAATTTCTTATCCCGAAATATCAATTCACCTGATTCATAAAGGACGTACAACCCTAAAAACAACAGGCAGCAGAGATTTGTCCACAGTTGTCAGTGAAATATACTCAAGAGAATTACTAGATGAACTTGTAGAAGTTTATAAAGACGATTCCCAGGATAAACTTGAAGTGAAAGGATTTGTAAGTAATCCAAACTTTACCAGATCTAATAAAAAAGCTATATACTTATTCGTAAACGGTAGAACAGTTAAATGTCCTATTTTATCAAAAGCTATAGATACAGCATATAAAGGTCTTATTCCTGGAGATAAATATCCTTTTGCAATATTAGACTTAATAATTCCTGCTAGCGAGGTTGATGTTAATGTCCATCCTGCAAAAAGAGAAATAAGATACACAAATCCCAATCAAATGTTCAATTTCGTTTATTCAGCAGTTAAATCAACTCTTGAATTCAACAGCTTTTCAAGTTCTACAATTTCCTCTGATGCAACATTTGAAAATATGCCTGCAATAGTATCTCCAAGTAGATCAGGTTTTCAGAGTGAATATAAAACCTCATCAAAGCCTTATTTTCCTGTAGCTAATGCTCAAAATAAAGTGGATTTTAGCAAAATGCAGGAAAAAATCGGAAAAAGTATGGAGTTTTTCTCCCCACCAACTCAATCTAAAATCGAATTTAACGAAGATATCACAACCAACGCAAACTGGTTTAAAGTTATTGGCCAGCTATTTAACACATATATTATTATAGAAAACCCAGAAGGCTTACAAATAGTAGATCAACATATTGCACACGAACGTGTTATTTATGAAAAGCTGAAATCAAGTCAAAATTTTGCTTCTCAATTACTCTTAACATCAATACCTGTTGAACTGGAACCAACTCAAATATCTGGTTTAGAGGAAAATAGAGAATTATTGGCAAAATTTGGATATGAATATGAGATAGAAAATAAGCAGGTAACTTTAAAACAGGTTCCGCAAATACTTGTAAATAGCGCACCTGATAAAATCATTAACGATATTCTAGAGTCACTTGAGGGTTCATTAGAACATATAGAGAATAAAATATTAATAACTACAGCATGCCACGCCGCTGTTAAAGCCGGAGCAAAGCTATCCATATGGCAAATGGAAGAACTAATTAATGATTGGCTAAATACCAGTTACAATAAAACCTGCCCGCATGGCAGAAAAATTAGCCACATAATAAATTCCAAAGAAATAGCAAGTTTCTTTGGAAGAATTGAGACAAATTAATCCTTCTTATAATCCTAAAATGCAGCTTATTCGGTTAAACAACAGTTTCTTTAGGTGCAATAAGCTCTTCATAATTAGGAATGTCTAGAATTATCCATTCAAAAAGCATTCTTACATCACCAAATTCAACGCCTTCAGCATCATTCATCATTGTTGAATAAGATAAATCAAATATCTCAGGATTTACTTTCATATCTAATGCTTTCATTTTTTCTATTGATATAGTATTTTTCTCACTATCCCATATATCGGCATAGTTATGACCTAGTTTTACGCAGTAGGGAAAATTTAGTTTATTAGCTTTATCTACATCTTTATATATAAGCCCATGAGATCTGCATAATAATGCCCTATATTCATAAATACTACAAGAATTGTCAAGCAAAAAAGGGCATTCATAACTAAAATCAAAAATATTAGAATTATTTACCAGAAATTCCCGTCTATCTCTCATAATTTGCAATGTTTTTTGCCTAACTTCTTCTTGCTGTCCTTCACTCAGCTTTTCCTTAAAACCAATTTTAATATATTCATGTTCTAACTCTGAAACAGGATAATATGAGGACTTACAGCAAATAGAGCATCCTTTTTTACATTTAATAAATTCCTGTTGCTCAGAAAAGTATGTATCAAGGTCACTATTTAATTTTTCAAGATAACTCTGATATTTTACAAGCATGTCTGTAATATCGCACTCCTTCAAAAAATTATCAATCACTAAAAAATAGATTATTAAACTCATATATTACTAAAAAAGTAATATTAAAAGAATGAAAAAGACATCTAATATAGATGTCTTTTTCTATTAAATCTTTATTTATAGTTTTTGCTTTTGAATATTAATGTTTTTCTCTTTTTTAGCTCCGTTATGCCTTGCATTAGGTTCTTCTTTAGGGAGCAAAGCATAATCCACTACTTCATCCAAATTATTAACAGATTTAAATTCTATCTTATCTCTAATATAATCAGGCAAATCAGGAATATCTTTCTCATTAGCTTTTGGAATTATAACGGTATGAATATCATTTCTCAATGCAGCGATACACTTTTCTTTTAATCCCCCAATAGGAAGAATCCTGCCTCTTAAAGTTATTTCGCCTGTCATAGCTATATCAGACCTAACTGGCCTCTTAGTTAATGCGCTAATTAATGCTAGAGTTAATGCAATACCGGCACTTGGTCCATCTTTTGGTGTTGCACCATCAGCGGCATGTATATGCAAATCATATTTTTCCTGAATATCAGGCGGTAAATTCAATCTCTCATAATTACTTCTTGTATAACTAAAGGCGGTTTTTGCAGACTCCTGCATCACTTCACCTAATCTGCCCGTTAAACTAAGTCTTCCTTTACCTGGCATGACGCTTGCCTCAATCTCCAGAATTTCACCACCAAATTCAGTCCAGGCAAGACCATGTACTAACCCAATTTGAGGCTCTTTTTCTGCTGCTTCACGCAAAAATTTAGGCACTCCAAGATATTTACTGATATTTTTAGAGTCAACACATACCTTTGTTTCAGGTTTTGTAACTATTTCAACTGCAACTTTTCGGCAAATTTTACCTATGCTTCTTTCTAAATTCCTAACTCCAGCCTCTCTTGTGTATTTATTTATAATTTCTTTTAATGCAGAAGGCTGTAACTTTAATTTTTCAAGCTCAATACCATTCGCCTTAAGTTGACGAGGCACAAGAAACCTTTTTGCTATATGCAATTTTTCTTCCTCTGTATAACCTGGAAGATAAATAATCTCGAGTCTGTCTTTTAACGGTTGATAAAGACGCTCGATCGTATTTGCCGTAGCAATGAAAAAGGTATCAGACAAGTCAAATGGTATATCAATATAATGATCGACAAAATGTGAATTCTGTGCAGGATCAAGAACTTCAAGCATAGCAGCTGTCGGATCTCCCATATGAGATGGAATCATTTTTTCTATTTCATCCAGTAATACCACCGGATTTCTGGTTCCTGCATCTTGCATGGCACGTATAATTCTTCCGGGCATAGCACCTATATAAGTTCTTCTATGCCCTCTGATTTCTGACTCGTCATTAATACCACCTAAGCTAACTTGAGACAGCGTTCTGTTCAAACTTCTTGCAATAGATCTACCAAGCGAAGTTTTACCAACACCAGGTGGGCCTATAAAACATATAATTGTCGCCTGAGGTTCTTTAGAAAGCATTTTAACAGCAAGAAATTCAAGGATCCTTTCTTTTGCATCTTCAAGACCATAGTGATCTTCATCAAGAATAGCACGTGCTTTTTCTATATCAAGAGTTTCTTTTGTTTTCTTACACCAGGGTAAACCTAACACTGTATCAACATAAGTCCTGATAACAGAAGTTTCAGCCGTATAAAAAGACATTCTTTCAAGCTTATTTATCTCTTTTAAGAGCTGTTCTTTTACTTTTTTTGGAACTTTGGCCTTCTCGATCGTCTGCCTGAGTTCATCAACTTCATCAGTGCCACCTTCTTCAGCACCAAGTTCCTCTTTAATAGCCCTTAATTTCTCTCTTAAAAGGTATTCTTTTTGTGTTTTACCAAGTTTATATTTGACTTTTTCTTGAATAGATTCCTCTATTCCCAGCATCGCAATTTCTCTGGATAGAATTTTTGTTACATATTCAAGTCTATCGTGTGTGTTTAAAGTTTCAATTATCTGTTGTTTTTCACTTGTCACAATTGGTAGATATGTAGCAAGAATATCAGCTAATTTTCCTGCTTCTGTGATCTCAGCCAAAGAAATAAAATTCTCAGCACTTATCTTGGCACTCTTTTGAATATATTGCTGAAATTGATCTAATGCAAGTCTAACTAAAGCCTTTGTATCGTCAGTTTCAACAACTATATCCTCTAAAATCTCATAATTTGCCTGGATAAGTCCATCATTTAGTTGTAAATTATTGGCTTTAACTCTACTTATACCTTCTGCTAGAGCTTTAATTGTACCATCAGGAAACTTTAAAACTTGCATTATTTTACTCAATATACCAACTTGATACAAATTTTCAATTTCTACCTCTTCAACTCCAGCATCCTTCTGAGCTAAAAGTATAACTTCGTGTTCTTCAGTCAATAATGCATTATCAATAGCTATAGTTGACTCAGGTCTTGCTGCAAATATAGGTGCCACCATTTGAGGATAAACAATTATCTCTCTCATTGGCATGACAGGAATTAAATTAGCAGAAATCTCGCTCATATCTCTCCTCTAGATTATTTAAAGCCTAAATACCACATTATAAAATGTAGTTTATCATAAAAGGCGAAGATAACAATCTTCGCCTTTATATAATTTTATCAACTAAAGAGCTATTTTAAACTACATCTATGCAATTTCACCTTTCGGCTTCTTTGCTTGAGGCAAATGCAATAACTCTGCTGATCCTTTTTTGCTTACCATTTCAGACGTGAGCTTGAATACTTTAATATCAGATCTTGATGGAATTTCATACATAATATCAAGCATTAATTCTTCAACAATTGATCTTAAAGCTCTTGCGCCAGTTTTTCTCTTCATTGCTTCTTGAGCGATTAATTTAATTGCATCAGGCTCAAAATCTAGTTTTACATTATCCATATCTAACAATTGCTGATACTGTTTAAGGATCGCATTTTTAGGCTCAGTTAGTATTTTTATTAAAGCATCTTCATCTAATGGATCAAGAACTGCATATACTGGTACTCTTCCAATAAATTCCGGAATTAATCCAAACTTAATAAGATCATCAGGTACCATTTGTTTAAGCATTTTGGCAGACTGAATCTCTCTTTCATAAGCAGCTTTAGGAGCATTTGCTCCAAATCCCACCAATTTACCAGAGCCAGCTCTACTATCAACGATTTTGTCTAACCCTACAAATGCTCCACCAACAACAAATAAAATATTATTGGTATCAATTTGTATGAATTCTTGATGAGGATGTTTCCTTCCACCTTGTGGAGGAACATTTGCAACAGTGCCTTCAATCATTTTCAACAAAGCCTGTTGAACACCTTCACCACTGACATCTCTTGTGATACTAGGATTTTCAGATTTTCTAGCTATTTTATCTATCTCATCAACATAGATAATTCCCCTCTCGGCCTTAGCTGCATCAAAATCAGCATTCTGATAAAGCCTGAGAAGTATATTTTCAACGTCATCACCAACATAACCAGCTTCAGTTAGTGTAGTAGCATCAGCAACTGCAAATGGCACATCAAGCATTTTAGCTAATGTCTGAGCTAAAAGCGTTTTACCACTTCCAGTAGGCCCAATTAAAAGTATATTACTTTTTTGGATCTCTACACCTTGAGAAGAATCCTGGCTGGATAACGTTGCATTATGATTAATTCTCTTGTAGTGATTATATACTGCGACTGATAGTATTTTTTTAGCTTCATCTTGTCCAACTATATGCTGATCCAGGTATGCCTTAATTTCATGAGGTTTCGGTATATCAGCTAGTTTTGGTACATCGGATGAAGCTTCATCTTCACTATCTTTATTTTCAAAAAATTCTTCATCTAGAATTTCATTGCAAAGATCAACACACTCATCACAAATATATACTTCAGGACCAGCTATTAATTTTTTAACCTGGTCTTGAGTTTTTCCACAAAATGAACATTTTAAACGGCTGTCATCGTGTTTAGCCATATAGTTCTCCTAAAATTATAGTTCTGATGATTCTTTTTCTTTTTCTATTTTGGTAATTATCTTATCTACCATTCCATATTCAAGTGCTTCTTCTGGAGTCATTATATAATCTCTATCGGTATCTTTTTCAATTTTCTTGAATGACTGCCCGGTATGTTTTGCAAGTAATTCATTAAGAGTACGCTTAATTCTACCAATTTCAGCTGCTTGAATTTCAATATCAGTGGCCTGACCTTGAGCACCACCTAATGGTTGGTGAATCAAGACTCTGGAATGTGGTAATGCCATACGCTTACCATGAGTCCCAGCAGCAAGCAAGAATGCTCCCATACTAGCAGCTTGACCTAAACAAATTGTGCTTACATCAGCTCTAATATGCTGTATAGTATCATAAATAGCCAATCCTGCTGTTACACTACCACCAGGACTATTTATATATAACATAATATCTTTTTCCGGATTCTCAGAGTCCAGGAGTAATAACTGAGCTACAATTAAGTTAGCGACCATATCATCAACTGGTGTACCTAAGAATATGATTCTTTCTCTTAATAATCTTGAGAAAATATCAAATGATCTTTCTCCACGACTTGATTGTTCAATTACTACAGGAACAAATCCCATATTTATATCCTTTCTTTGCTAAACTTACCTTAATAAACTATTACTGTTCACTTGGAGTAGAAGATTTCTCCTCAATATATTTTACTTCATTATTGTCTAAAAGAAACTGAACAACTTTTTGAGTCATAATCTGATGAGAAATACCTTGAGCCAGACCAGGATTTTTAGAAATTTGCTGGAACACAGTTTGCTCATCAGTGTTATAAACAGTAGCTAATTCTCTAACTTTAGCAAGAAAATCCTCATCACTTGGGTGAATATTTTCAGTTTTTGCAACAGCACCAAGAACCAGACTATTTTTTACTCTTTTTGCAGCTTCTTCTCTTAAGCTATTCCAGATATTTTCTTGTCCTTGAGTATCTAATACTTGCTCCCAGGATATTCCCTGACTCTTAAGTTTAGCTTGAACTTCTTCCATCAGAACTCGAGCTTCTCTATTAATCATTGAATCAGGTGTTTCAACTTGAGCTTGCTCAATGACTTTGTCTAAAACTACTCTTTCAGCTCTAACTTTATTTTCATTATTTTTTGATTTTTCCAGGAATGAGGCTAAATCTGTTTTTAGCTCTTCAATTGTCTGAAAAGGTCCAACTTTTTGAGCTAATTCATCATCTATTGCTGGAATATGTTTCTCTTTAATCTCATTAACTTTAACCTGAAATTCAGCTGGTTTTCCTACTAAAGCCGGTTCGTGATAATCTTCAGGGAAATTCACATTAATTGTAAACTCCTCTCCGATTTTTTTGCCGACTATTTGCTCTGCAAAACCTTTTATAAAGCTACTATGTGCTAAATCTAACTGATGATTCTTCGCAGAACCACCTTTAATTGGCTCACCTTCAATGGTTCCGGAATAATCTATATTAACAATATCATTTGGCTCTGCTGGTCTATTAACAATAGGCTCTAAAGTGGCAAATCTTTCTGATAGTGCTTTTAATTCCTGTTCTACTGCATCTTCAGGATGCTTAAACTCAGGAACTTCAACGGTTAACCCTTTATAATTATTAAGTTTTACTTCGGGTTTAAGCTCAAGCTTAGCTATCACTTTTAGCGGTTCACCCAGTTCATATTTAAATGACTCAATAATAGGTTCTGAAGCCAAATCATATTGATGCTCACTAATTGTGTCAGCAAATACGTTAGGTAATAATCTATCTAAAGCCTGTCTTCTAATTTCATCAACTCCAACATAGCTTTCTACCATTGCTCTTGGAGCTTTACCTTTCCTGAATCCAGGCACTGTAATTCTTTCACCCAGTTTCTTGCAGGCTTTATTGTATTCCTGAGCCGCAAGTTCTGCATCAACTTCAATATCTAACTGAACCATGTTATTTTCTTGTTTTACTACATTTACTTTCATACTCTCTTCTCGTTCTTCTCACTTAATCAACCTACATTCCACATTTAAATAAAGCATTTTAGCTTTTAATTTTTATAAAATGATACATCTAAAATATTATAAAACAAAGTTAATTATTTAAAAACTTCATTTTAATAAAATACTAGATTTGTATTACAACAATATTATGCATTATTAATCACAAAAATATCTCATATAAAGCTAAATCAAAGAAAAACCTGGTTTTTCATGACCTTTCATATTAAAAAATAAATTCAATCATTAAATTAATCATCAATGTCTTTTCCTGTAATATCTTTTAGAGCTTTTTTCAGAGAATCAACGTTAATTTTAAGAGAATCTATAAAATATGCAATTCCTTTATCCTTAATAGTCTGGTTTAAAACACCATCAATTCTACTATCATCTGGAATTACCTTAAATTCCACAGTATCACCATCTGGTAATTTATTTTCAACAAATTCCTTCATTTTTTCAAGATAATCTAAAATAGGGGTTGTATCCTTATATCCCTTTGTCTCAAGCTCTTTCCCTATATTTTGAGAATGAATAAATTTCCCTGCAAAGTTAGGTGATAATACATTCTTAACCATAAAACTTCTCTCCTTAAATTTATCTTGAATTTTACATCTTTAAAAGAAATAAAAATATTCCTTCAATGTTTTAAAGGAATATTTTTTATTGTTAAAGCTAAAATAGTTGATTTATTTCAATAAAAAAGCGGGAGACGAGGTTCGAACTCGCGACATCCTCCTTGGCAAGGAGGCATTCTACCACTGAATTACTCCCGCGTGATTAAATTACACTTGCATACTTCCAATCCTTCTTATGAATATTTATGTTCATACAGTGGATTTTCTAATGCAAAAAGATTATACATGGGTAAAGATTTATTAGCAAGTACTATTTTGCTCAAATTAAAGATTCGTTCACAAATCCAATCTTATCTGCTTTTTTTCTGGAAGAAGCAAGCTTTAAACTATGAATCTTATTATACTGATTACCCAGCATAATCTTCTCAGCTTCTTCAAGAATTCTAACCACCTCATACCCATTATCACCATCACTTCTAGGTTTCATCCTATTTGTGATACAGCTGATAAAGTGCTGACATTCAAGTTTTAAAGGTTCAATTTCAATGTATTCAGGATATTCAACCACCTTTTTGTTGGGGGAAAAATTATCATAAACGTGAAGTTTGTTGGAAAATTCAGCATCATCGAGAACCGCTGTTGCTTTTGTTCCTCTTACTAATAATATAACACGTTTAATTGGATGTATCCAACTATCACTAATATGCGCCTGAATATTATTTGGAAAAGTTATATCAATATGAGTAATATCCATTATTCCATCATTATTCATTGAAGTTCCGACGGCAGACTGAACACTGATAGGAATACTACCAAGAACATAACTTATCATAGAAACATCATGAGGAGCCAAATCCCACATCACACTTCTATCATTTCTAAAAAAGTTAATATTTAATCTATCACTTTGTACATAATTTATTTCTCCAAGAATACCTTCTTGTATCAGAGATTTTAGCCTACTCACAGCAGGATGATACAGAAGTAGGTGCCCTACCATTAGCGCAAGACCTTTTTCATTTGATAATTCATTTAATTCTCTTGCTTCTTCACTACAAGTAGCTATGGGTTTTTCTACATAAACATGTTTTCCTGCACTGAGCACTTTTTTAACAAGAGAATAATGAGTATGACTTGGAGTAGCAACTGCAATGCCATCAATTTCAGGCGAATTTAAAACTTCATCTATGTCACTGGTACAATGAATATCAGGATATTCACCAGCTGTACTACCAAGAAGCTCTGAATCTATATCACAACATGTGTGTAAACTTCCAAGGTTATAAAAATTCCTTACAAGGTTCTTACCCCAAGTTCCACAACCAATAACAGCAATTTTTACGCTCAAATTTCTACTCCATTTATTCAATTATTTAGCTACTTTTAATTTAATAACTCTCAGAGCAATAGTCAACAGGTTTATATCAAGAAAATATTAAATTTTCTCAGACTGTAATATAATACTATCATCAGTAATCAAATGGTTAACAAAATGTCACAGCTTAGAGCTCATTTCGTACAAACTAGACGTGATGCCTGGGTCGAGATAAATCTCGGCAATATTGAGCATAATATTAAAGTTTTAAAAAGCTATATCTCACCTGATAGCAAGTTTCTTGCTGTAGTAAAGGCGGATGCTTACGGGCATGGTTCTACTATGGTGACACCTACATTACTTGCCTCAGGAGTTGATATGCTGGGAGTAGCTTCTATAGATGAAGGACTTCAATTGAGAGAAGCAGGCATTGATGCCCCAATTCTTGTATTAGGTGCAGCACCAGGCTGGTCAATTGTAAGTGCTGTTGAATATGATATTCAATTATCAATATTTACAAACGAACATATTACAGCCTGCATTAATGCTTATAATAAGCTGGGTAAAAAGCCGATAGTTCATATAAAAGTTGATACAGGCATGCACAGAATTGGTATTTCATATGATCATGCAGTAAAATTCATTAGAGAAGTCGCTCAAATTGAGAGTATTCAACTTGAAGGAGTCTTCACTCATCTTGCTTGTGCTGAAAATATCAGAATAACTGAGCAGCAAAAAGCAAATTGGGAAAGTGTTATAAATAACATATCTGATCTGGATTTAACAATACATGCCGTAAATACAGCCGGCATGATTGGGTATAATCATATGCATTATGACCTGGTAAGATCAGGAATTGGCATATACGGTTTAACGCCTGATCTTCCTGAGTGTATCAATGACTTACCTGATTTAAAGCAAGTTATGGGACTTAAAGGCAGGATAGCTCATATACAGGATTTGCCCAGAAATACTGGTATAAGTTATGGTTATAGCTATGTTACAAGTTCAGAAAATACAAAAGTTGCTACAATCCCGATAGGATATGCAGATGGAGTCCCAAGATCATTGTCCAATAGGATATACGGACTGATTAATGGCAAACGAGTTAGGCAAGTTGGTAATATTACTATGGATCAAATGATGTTTGATATTTCTAACGTTGATAACATCAATATTGGAGATACTATAACATTACTTGGCAGTGATGGAGATGAGTTTATTCCAATTGATTTCTGGGCAAAAATGCTAAATACAATAAATTATGAAATTACCTGCCGATTAAAAGTAAGATTACCAAGAGTTTATACCAGAGATAACTAGAGAATTATCTTTTATAACAAAAAGATGAGTTAAGGCTCATCTTTTCATACTGTAATAAATATCTCAAAATTCCTTTATTTTTTTGTGTTAAATATATTTTTGAATTCGTCTAATTCTTGAGGTTCTTTTGAAGGATTAATATATTTTCTGAATTCATCTGTTAATTTTAATATTGCTTCTTTGGCCGTTACAATTTCTTTCAATCCTGTACTATCCGAAAATCCTGTACGACCTATAGCTGAATTAATGTTCTTATTGTCTAAACCTTCTTCACGTGATTTATTACCAGGTATATAATTCAGAATCAGATCAGTGCAAAAACGAGTTCCATTCGGCCAATATTGATCTTTTACTCCAAATTCAACAATATCATCTTCAGGGAGCTCTGTTTCAACATATTTTTTTAGACCGTTAAGGGGCTCAATAATATCTGCCACGTATCTTGCGGGAGGGTGTATTCCTTGTAATGTTTTCAAAGCACCCTCAATATCATTATTCGCAGGTATAAGCTTACCTGTAAAACTTGGTAATGGTGTTACTCTTTTAATCATAATTCTTTCCCTTTCATATTTTTTAAATTAGCTTATTTTTATGCATTAGATTATTTTTTTGAGCTAAAATATACCATTTAAATCTTTTAAACGTATCTGACAATGCCATTCTAAATGGAATATTAAAGTGAGCAGCCGTTGTACTAAACCTACCGTATGGCTTCTCAATATTTTTCTTCTTTATGCCATTTTTAAGAGATTCAACCCCAGGTTTATAGTTTAAATGTATAGAATAAGAATTACCATCGAGTAAATAAAATTGCTTTTTTGCACTCAATTCAACAATGTCATCTTCAGGAAGCTCAGTTTTAACATAATTTTCCAGGTCTTTAAGTATATTTGATTCATAAATTTTTAATATTCTTCCACTTATAGGACTTTTTACAGGCTTTACTTCTGCATCAGCTCTTAACTCACTTACAGTAAAAGGATCTCGCTTGATTACAAGATTGCCTGTAAAATTTGGTGCAGGTGTTATTCCTTTAATCATAATTCGTTTCCTAACATTATTTATAAATTATTTATTGTTTAAAAACTCCTCAAAAAAAGTTGCTAGCTTTTAGAAAAAATATTAAGTAGGCAAGAAAAAATACCTACTGATGTCATGCCGGACGTGTTCCGGCATCTTTACAGTTGACGTTTATAGCTTATAGTTGAGACGTAGTTAGGTCACGAAATAAATTCAGGATAACATTTATATTATAATTTTAGGTAAAAACTTTTTCTTTCTGCCTTACTTAGATGCATATTAAAAGGACTTTTTTGTCTTATGTCAAAAGATGAGCCTTAACTCATCTTTTTATACTGTAATAAACACCTCAGAATTCTCTTATTATTGACATTAACTTCAAAACTATCCTACTAACGGCTCTCCTGATTCAAAAGAATTATTAGAATCTCCTGTATCAAATATATTTAAGAATTCTTTTTCTGCCTGGAATTTATCAGTATATTTTTTAAATTTATCTACTAAAAGTGATATTGCTTCTTTAGATGTTATAACTTTTCTATGTACTCTTTGATTCAACGTATCCCTATATGGCACAGGACCCACGTCTGCAGACATCTTCTCTTTTTTCATACCTTGTTTACGTGATTCTTCTCCAGTTATATATTTCAAGTACACTTCAGCGGGAGATAAAGTATCATAATCCCGAGCTTTTACACCAAATTCAACAATATCATCTTTAGGAAGCCTGTTAACACACTCATTTAAAGATTTAAGAGGTTCAATACTATCTGACACAAAAATAATCCTGAAAAAATAAAATTGCTTTTTTTATAAAAGAATTAAGAATTATTACAAAATACATATTAGAAAATGAGCTTAAAGCTCATTTTCTAATATGTATCATAATTAAGGAGACAAGAAGTCATTATGTAAAATTGTTATCCTGAGCGTCAGCGAAGGATCTCTTTCAGATTTATGTCCTTGCTTTTATTTGAACTATTGTAAGATTGCCACGCCTCCTTCGGAGGCTCGCAATGACAGCATGCGTCATTCTGAGCTGAGTCTCTGAGATTATTCACTTCGTTTAGAATGACAGAGAATTATTTAAGAATTTTTTGTTCATCCCTTATTTATTTCGCCCTAAGGTATTGCTTTGGCCAGGGGAGATCATAATTGAGCTTTTCAGCTGCCTGATACACCCAGTAAGGATTTCTGAGTAATTCTCTGCCAAGTGCTACAATATCTGCTTTTTTATTCTCAACAATATTATTTGCCTGATCAGGTTCAGTTATTACACCTACGGCTGAGGTCATTATGCATGCTTCTTCTTTTATAGCCTCAGAAAATGGTGCCTGATAACTGGGAGACTCAGGTATAGTTAGATTGGCAATGTTTCCGCCAGAAGATACATCAATCAGGTCAATTCCTATTTCAGCAAGTTTTTTAGCAGTATCAACAGTATCTTCTATATCCCATCCATTCTCCACCCAATCAGTAGCTGACATCCTGACAAACACTGGCCATTTCTTTGGCCACTGATTCCTGATTTCAGTTGCGATTTCCAGCAACAAACGCTGTCTGTTTTGAAGACTTCCACCATATTTATCAGCCCTTTTGTTGGATAAAGGCGATAAAAACTCATGAATTAAATATCCATGAGCAGCGTGGATCTCAACAATTCTAAACCCAGCCTGATAAGCTCTATTAGCAGCTGTTTTAAATTTTTCTATAATATCTTGAATTTCACTCTGGCTAAGTTCGTGTGGAACAGGACTGTTTGGAGCAAATGGAATAGCACTTGGACCAACAACTTCCCAACCTCCTATTTCAGAAGATAAAGGTAAAGATCCTTCCCATGGTTGAGTGGTGCTGGCTTTTCTTCCGGCATGAGCCAACTGAATTGCAGGAACTGTATCCTGAGAAATCATAAAAGTCGTCAGTTCAGTATATCTATCTATATAATCATCAGCCCACAAACCAAGATCCCAGGGAGTAATCCTTCCTCTTGGTTCAACTGCCGTTGCTTCAAGCATTATTATTCCTAATCTGCCAACAGCTCTGGTACCATAATGTATATAATGCCACTCATTTGGCAGTCCATCATGAGCGCTATACTGGCACATAGGCGACATCATAACCCTATTTTGTATTTCCAATTCTCGAATTTTTATAGGATTTAAAAGCATTGCAGTCATATTTATTCCTCACTTAATTCAATAATTAAATAATCATAAATTAATGAGGGATTAAAATAATTATCCGATTAGAGTTATTCAGTAAGATTATCTTACTTATCTAAAATAATCTTATCTTTTAATTTTGGAAAATTTATCTTTATTTCAGTTTCATTTTGCTTATCTGTACCGATATTTGAGACTGAAAGCACTTGTTGCTTTGCCACTTTTATTTTTTCTTCCATATCTTTTATGTAAAGACCCATAACATCAAGATTTTTATCTTCCACAGTGCTGCTTTTATCAACTTTGGCTAAAACCCAATAACCTTTTTGTCCAAGAACATCAATTATTTCACCAGAAAAAACATTATCAGATAATTTAGCATCAAATTTAATATAAAGTTTTTCTGTTCCAAAAGGTTTAAACATAAAGGTGAAATACCCATCTAATGTATCAATATTTGATATAGGGATATTTTCGGCTATTTTATCAATATTCATCACGCCTGATAATTTACTATTCACCTTATTAATTTTTAGCTCAATATTATGTTTTAAACAATCAGGAGTAAGCATAACTCCCTGCCATTTACCGACAAGTTCCTGAGATTCAGTTAATAAGCTTCTACCATCAGGATAACCACTAAAAAACTCAATTACATTAGTTAAACTGGTTTTTAATCCTGCTAATTCTGCCTCTGTTAATTCAGGCTTCTCGAATAATTTAATATTGAGAAATGCCCTAGCAATACGTTCTGGGATCATCGTGGGAATATTTTCTACAACCTTATTAAACCCAGATAAAAATAATTTATTTTTATCTTTGGAATTAATGGATTCCAATTGAAATGATGTATAAAATCCTAAATCTAAAAGCCAAGTTCCAGTATCTGAATATTCACTCTTGATTGATTGCTTTAAATCTTCATAATAAGAACTAAATTTATCCAGAGTTACTGCCAACTTTGCCTCACTTAAATCCTGTTTGTCAAGAGCACTATATAAATTCAACTTGACATTCTTTAATAACTCAGATAAGCAAGCATCAAGGTTTAAATCTTCAATAATTAAATCAGTAATATTAAAGTTCTGAAAAGCATTTTGATATTCTATTCTAATATCTGAATAAGCAAACTCTTTAGACTTATTAGTCAAATCAATAAGACGATAATAACCTGAACCGAGACTTCTACCCAATAAAAAAATCTTTTGGATTTTATCATTAGAAATCTGCGATAAAACAGGATTCGAAATGGTTACAAGCATTATTAATATAAATATCCACAATAAGCCTTTGCGCAACTTTATCTCCCCCAATGCCATACCTAATTGTTGCGGATATTTAAAATTTAGAAAACCATCAATTAGATGATTTCAGCCAATCAATTGTACATCTTAAAGCTTTTGCTCTATGACTGACTTTATTTTTTTCTTCAAGACTAAGTTGGGCCATAGTTGCGTCCAGTTCAGGTATATAGAATATCGGATCATATCCAAACCCTTGCTCTCCAAGAGGTTTATCAGTTATATATCCCTCACAGGTTCCAGTGCATGAGTGTAAAATTTCACCATTTGGAGATACTATAACCATTGCACAAACAAATCTGGCAGCTTTATTTTCGGGCTTTTCATACTTTAAAGCGCTTAAAACCCTTTCGATTCTTTTAGGATCACTCTCTGCAAAACGCGCAGAATGTATTCCAGGAAGTCCACCAAGGGTATCTATTACCAAACCTGAATCATCTGCAAGGGCAGGGAGATTCATAATTTTAGCAGCTTCAAATGCCTTTATATAGGCATTTTCTTGAAAACTTTTCCCTGTCTCTTTTGGATTAAAATCGTCTTTTACCTTAACAATTTCAATACCTGTATCTAGTAATAAATTCTCAATTTCTTTTATTTTATTTTTATTATTTGTTGCCAATACTAGCTTTTTAATTGCAGGAAACATTATTTATCCCTTACCAAATCTTCTTTCACGCTTTGCAAATTCAGCAACAGCTTCATCTAATTCATCTTTACCAAAATCAGGCCACAATGTATCACTTACATAAATTTCTGTATAAGCCAGCTGCCACAATAAATAGTTGCTCAATCTCTGATCACCGCCAGTTCTGATTAATAAATCAGGATCTGGAATATCTGAAGTATACAAATAATTAGAAATCAAGTCACTATTAATATCATCAGGAGACAATTTTTCAGCTTGTACATCTTTGACAATTTTTTTCATAGCCTGAGTTATCTCATCTCTTGAACCGTAATTTATAGCTACCTGCAAGTTTAAACCTGTATTAGCGGCGGTTACATTCATAGAATACTCCAGTATTTTCTGAAGTTCAGGATTTAAATTCTCCATATTACCAATAATTCTGATTTTAACATTATTTTTATGGAGTTCATCTAATTCCTTTTTAACTGTTTCTCCTAGAAGCATCATTAAGAAATCAACTTCTTCCTTTTTCCTACCCCAATTTTCAGTAGAAAAGGCATACACGGTAAGATATTTTACTCCTATCTCTGCTGCATGAGAAACTATAGTTTTCAATGACTTAACTCCAGCATTATGACCAGACATAGAAGGAAGCAAATGTTTCTTAGCCCATCTTCTATTGCCATCCATAATTATAGCAATATGCTGAAGCTTTGTATTTAATACTATTTCTTGTACTGGGGCGAGTGATAATTTATTATTAACAGCCATTTTATATTCATTCTTTAATATACTAGATATTTATAACAGAGTATCTCAAACTACAACTTAATAGCAAGATTACAAATAAAATTATTTTCATTTTATTTACTCACAATATTATAAAAATAAAAATTCATCTTTAATTGACCGATAAGAAAAAATTTAATATGCTTTTTATTAAGTTTTTCAGAAAAATAAAGTAAATTAAAATATGATTGAATTATTAATATTAACTATACTTTTAGACAACAAAAGCAGTATTTATGGTATTAAACAAAAAATTGAGAATAAATTCTCAGCGTTTTTTAAGATTAGTTTTGGTTCCATTTATCCTGCTTTAAAAAAATTAGAAAAGAATAAATATGTAACCGTTAAAACCCAGTTAAGTCCCGGTGGACAAAAAAAATCCACATACTCAATTACAAATGAAGGAAAAGAATATTTTCAAGTATTAATGCTCGAAGTTTTACCTGAGAATCCTGCTTTAGCAAGCCAACTTATCAACATAAAGCTAATAGCATTACCTAAAATCGAGGTTACTCTTCAACAACAGGCTACTAATACCATAATAGAACATCTCGAACATAATAAAGCTAATATCGAAATACTTTTGAATAACCCAGAAAATAACAAAGACAAATTTCAAAAAAAATTTCTTGAATATAATTTAATTAAA
>MFRQ01000003.1:657-5609 GCA_001784615.1 Candidatus Melainabacteria bacterium RIFOXYA2_FULL_32_9 | reverse complement strand
ACTGATAACTTTAAACTAAGTCCTACTGCTTCAGTGGCTTAGCCACATTTATAAGTCATTAATTATTCCAATAATACCTCATTCTTTGCTTCAAAGGCTTTAGGCGTTAACCTAATTTAGGTAATGGATATTACCCTATTTTTTACAGTCGGAATTTTTTTATCTAAAATTAGAAAAGCAGTTTCCATTGACTGTATTATATTATCGATAGCCAAATTAACCGAAGTAAAGAATTCTAATTCAAGCTTCATATTAGCTTTAACATCATCTAAATTAGGTAAAACGCTAGTATTATATTGTCTAGTGTATTTCCATATTTCATTCTGCAAATATATGGATAAAAATACATTTTTTACAACATCATTTCTGACTTGAGCCATGGAATCTTTTATAGGACTAATTTTTGCTTCAATAATGTCAAAATTAATTTCCTGATCTTCAAACAAAACACAAACTTCTCTTAATTCAGATATAACTGGTTTTGCAAGCTTATCAATTTCCTGAATCTTTTTATATTCATTTTTTAGTTCAGGATAAATAGAATCATTTAATTGTGCCCATTTATCCTGCGTTTTTTCTATTACTTCAGATAATTCCTGACTAATAGTAAAGCTTGGAGACCCAATAATATTTATGAAATCATCAAATTCCATATATTCCATGCCATTAATCAAAGCCCCTGAAGTTGAAGTGTTAATAATTCTTGCAGGATTATGTTCTTGCCTGAATATCTCCTCAAAATGTCTTATAAATAATGCATAATCATCCCTGGTTGGTAACATTTGACCATTATAACCTTTTACATGCATTAATTTCTTAATCACTTTACCAGGAATAACATAATCTCCGGCTTCATTACATTGTAAATCCTGTCCATCAGCATAAATTTTGTTATTTACCATTGCAAGATCAAGTCCAGCAAAAGTAATGACATTACAGCCAAATGCTTTAGCCAGGTAATAACTTAAAATAGAGACACTGCCACCTGATTTATACAAGCCTACATCAGCACTTGTATGATCTCTAAACCACTGAGCAGCAAGATCTGTTTCAGATAGGTATATTATCTTTGACTTAAAATCTTTCTGAATAATACAATTTTCTGCTCTTGAATTAATTACAAGGTTAATTTTAGATAAATGCTCTTCTATTCCTTCAATATGGAAAGAAAGATTACTCGCATCTGTAAATGTTGCAAAATCAGGAATAATTCCTTCTTGAATCAAATACTTTAATATTGGAGCAACAGCAATAATTATAAATTTATCTCTATTTTCTTTAATCTTTTGTACCTGATTAACTAATGAGGGCCCGGCTGAAATAATTAATGCTGTCTTATTAGAAAATACTCCTTCAAAAAATCCTAATGGTCTGGATTCTGAATAATATTGCAAGTTTAAAATACTGTTTTTAACCCAGGATTTACACTGGTTGAAAATGGTGTTCTGATCGGCAGACTTGGATTCACAAATTTCAAGTGCGGTTTGGGTTAATTTAATTAACTGATCTTGAGCTAAGGCAGCAAAGGAATTTAAGAATAAAAATTCTACTTTATCTCCAGATAAAAATTCTGCTTGCAGCTTCTGGTTTAAATCTTCAATATTATCAGTTATAAACACCCGATTCTCAGAAAATTCTACTGAAAAATCAACATACTCAAGCACAAATCTTAATACTTCTATAAAAGGTTCAATCAGAAATATCTTAGAATCAGAGCTCACAAAAGCCCTCTTAAACAAATAACCTAATCCAAGACCAAAAACTATTTGTATGTCATTTACCTTTAAATCAGTCTTAATAGTTCTGTGCCAGACTGTCTTGGCTTCTCTGATGGGATCTAAGGAACTATGAAGATTAACTTTATTGTAATTTATAATTAAATCCTTGCTTTCAGCATTTACAACATCAATATTTTTTATATTTGCTATATCTATTTTCTCTAACTTAGATGCCAAGACAGGATTTTTTACCTTCAATACTTCCAAATTCTTTTGAAACATAATTCAATAACCTCTATTTTCTATCTAATATTAAATCCACCACTTCTCTAAAAGCTCCATTTCCAGCTTGTGCTGTTGTTATATAAATATTGTTTATTTTTTTTACTTTACAATTAGCATCAGGAACAGTTATAGGTAAACCTACTTTTTCTAATACAGATATATCATTGATATCATCTCCAAAATAACAAATACTAGAAAGAGGGACAGAATATTTTTCGGAAATAGATAACAAAACAGCCAATTTATCTCTAATTCCTTGATGAACATCATCAAGATTAAATTTATCGGCTATTCTGTCTATTATCTTATTTTTCTCACCTGAAATAATTGCAACTTTATAACCATTTTTGACAGCCAAAGACATACCCATTATATCTTTAAAACTAACTCTTTTAAGTTCCTCAAAAGACTCTGTTGAATAATAGACAAATCCGTCTGTTATTACACCATCAAAATCGGTTGCAATTATTTTTATATCATTATTAAATCTTGATAACATTTAATGAATTATTCACTCTCCTCAATTTCTTAATTATTGGTTTTTCACTATCATAAACCACTTTACATCCGTCACCCATTAATGCAGGCACTTGACGAATGTCTCTCACTAATCTAAATAAACCTTCAGGCTCAAGACTTGCAGCTTGATCGCTTCCCCACATAGTTCTATCAAGAGTTACATGCCTTTCAATACTCACTGCTCCTAGCGCTACAGCGATTATTGAAGGAGTTATTCCTCTTTCATGGCCACTAAAGCCAATTGAGAAATCATAATTTTTCCTATAATCAGTAATTACAGATAGATTAATCTCATCTGAATCTGTTGGATAAGTAGAAGTACAATGATAAAGGATGAGATCATTCTTTCCAAGCACTTCAATTGCATGATCAATCTCTTCTTGAGTACTCATTCCTGTAGAAAGTAAAATTGGTTTACCTTTTGATCTTGTATAACGCAATAAATTATCATCTGTTAAAGAAGCAGAAGCAATTTTATAACAAGGAGGATCAAACATATCAATAAAGTCTATAGCTCCCTCATCCCAACAGGATGCAAACCACATTATCCCTTTAAATCTGCAATAATCATCTATTTCGAGATAATCTTCATAAGTAAATTCAAGACCTCTTTTTAAATCTCCGTTAGTGTCACCAAAAGGATTAGGGCGAGGCATCGCAAGCTCTTCTTGAGTATAAACAACATCAACTGTACGTTTTTGGAATTTAACCGCATCACAACCACTTGATACAGATATATCAATTAATTTTTTAGCAATTTCAACCGATCCATTATGATTAATGCCTATTTCCGCAATAACAAAACAAGGTTCACCATCCCCAACCAATTTGCTTCCTATTTTAACTTTTTTACCCATACCTTTAACCCACCTTATGTTCCAACTAACTATTGATGTTTTCTAATATTAACATATCCTTTTTATATATTTCTTGGTATAAATAATGTAATTTATAAGTGTTATACCAACAACAAAATGGTCTTAAATTCTAATCATCAGTATTTTTCCTGTTTTCCAAGTATTCTTTATAAATATCAGGAAAATGGGATGAATTAAATCCTTCAGTATCCTGAAATTTTGAATCATTTTCTTCTTGTATAACTGGTTGTTCACTCTCAATTTGATCATTAAGTTCTGTTAATAGATTAATATTATTATTTGTACTACCAATTACTAATTGTTTACCCTTTATTTCAACTAAATGAATACTCTTTCCCTGGCCTAAAGTAGTACTTGATAACAGACTAAATTTATTATTTAAACCTGAACTGAGTTTTCCAGATAATAAAGCAGCAGGGTCAACCCCTCGTAACTTAGTATAAAGCCAACCAAATATAAGCACCAATATAATCACAATAAACAAAGAAGAGACTAGCGACATAAAATCTGGCTCTTTAATCGAATCCACATCCTTAACTTTATTTGAGAGAGGTGCATCATAATCAGAAATATTTAATTTTTCTTTTTCGTAATTAGCTGGCAAGTTCTCATTTTGCAGATTATTTTCACTAAGCAAAGAATTTTTATTTTCTTGCAAGAAATTATTTGAACTCTGTTTATTATCGTTATTAGTAGTTGACATAGTTGCCTTAACATCTTTATGAGCTGCTAAAGTATGAATTGGTGCAGTAGATGTATTTCTAATTACTGTAGAACTATTTGGCTTATCATATTTAGGCCTTAATGCTAATTTATTGCTCGTAATATTATTTTGTTTTTTTGATTCCTGTAAAACTATTTTATCTGTTTTTTTTGTATCAATAACATTATTAGATTTATTATCAATTCTTGTTTTTGATACGACCTTTCTATTTTCAATATTAGACGGTATAGTTGAGGCAGAATTAGTGTTTAATTCGTTAATACCTTGCTTATCAGGTTTTATAACAGTTGTATGAATTTTAAAACCAGCAAGCGTCATACTGTTTAATTGAGATTTTTCAGGGGTATTTGCATAACTGGGTAAAACAAAAGGCAGTAACTGCATTATTAACATACAAAAAAACAGCATTAAATTATATTTTCTTTTTAACTGCAACTTATCAATCTCCGCCCAAAAAAACTTAGTTTGATTTATAAATTTTAATTTATTGATATATTATACCCTAATAAAGCTTTTAGTAATAAAAAATTTACAAATACCAGCAATTAAAAACTATAAAGTTATCCAATAATTTTCTTTACAGCGTCAATTACTCTATACGGTGTAAATGGTTTTACAATAAAATCTTTTGCTCCAGATTGGATTGATTCAATAACAGTGGCCTGCTGCCCCATAGCAGAACACATAATAACATTTGCCGATGGATTGATACTGATTATTTTTTTTAAAGCACTAATGCCATCTTCCTGAGGCATAACAATATCCATTATTACTAAATCAGGAGAATGTTTTTTATATTCTTCTACTGCCTCAGCAGCACTTGCAGCT
>MFRQ01000003.1:0-603 GCA_001784615.1 Candidatus Melainabacteria bacterium RIFOXYA2_FULL_32_9 | reverse complement strand
TCAACCCACCATGTTTGAGGATCTTTTGTTGAATCTTGTATAAAATAAATTTCTTTTTTTCTTATACTCATTGGGATATGCATATAAATTTCCCTATTTCTAAAATGACTTATTTCAACCTCCATTAAAGGAATTTTAATTTTATATTTTTCCTCTATATATTTTTGAATTTTATTAGAAAAGTCCCAAGCATTAGAATTTCTATCTGCTAACAAAATCATTTTATCCATAATAAAAATTATAAAGAGTTATTTAAATTAATTATTATACTAAAATGTATGAAATTAACAAAAAATGAAACCATTATTTTAATTTTCTTGATTATTTTTCTTATCGCAGTAAATTATTCCTGGTTGGATGGCTTAGTTATAGATTCTTTTTCTGATTCTGACACGACAATTGTTAAAAGAATTGTTGATGGAGACACTATTGAAACTGAGCTTGGAAAGATAAGACTCCTTGGAATTAACACTCCTGAAAAAAAAGAAAAATATTATCAAGAGGCAAAAGATTCTCTCAATGAAAAAATTTTAAATAAAACAGTCAGGCTTGAATATGGAAAAGATAAAAAAGACAGATATAACAGAACACTTGCTTATGTTT
>MFRQ01000002.1:16121-18690 GCA_001784615.1 Candidatus Melainabacteria bacterium RIFOXYA2_FULL_32_9 | reverse complement strand
GTGGTGATCTTACCGATTTTGAATAATTGCTGTAAAATAGATAGATTGCCACAGCTCCCTTCGGAATCTTCGCAATGACAAAATTGGTTAATGTTGTACATTTTTTATTTTCTGGATAGACTCTAAGCCACAGTAACATTGTCAACAATCTTTCGTTAATATACAAAATCATTGATAATATGTTTGTGCCTCTGGCACCGTGGCAATCTATACAATATACTATTTAAACCTTAAAATCACATTAAAGTTGTACATAGGCAAGATCCTCACGTCGCTTCTCAGGATGACAGTTCGGGAGATTGTAGCATATTATTTGTCGATCTATGCACTAGCGACCCAGGTTAAATACAAAATAATCTGCCTTTGGGGGCAGATATTTATTTACAATAAGTCTTTAGGATTAAACCTTGAGAAGCGTTTGTCTGTTTTATCATCTTTTAATTCAGTATGCATAAACTTGAATAAGCTTTTATATATTGGATTACTTTGATTATTATTTATTTTAATATGAGATTTAATCTGGTTGTCTACACCAGATTTAAATTTAAGAGTAAGAAGGTTATTTTCTTGGTTGTGTTTATCTTTTTCCATATATAATCTCTTTTAATTATCTTAATTCTACGGGCTTTTTTCTTAAAATTCTACGTTTAAACGGAGTATAAACCTTCTAATTATATAAAAACATAAATCCTTATTTAATTTACTCTTTTTAAGAAAAAATTAACAAGTTTTTATATAATTTTAATGACAGATTTTACAGGGTCTTGCTTTATATATTTTAATAGCTCGTTGTTTTGAGCTTTTGAAGCAAGATTTTTTGCATTTTTTAGCTATTTTACAACTGGTTTTATGATATATATGGCTTTTTGTATTTACTATTATCATTGCATCTTGTGAAAATGCTGGATAAGATGGAAACTGTATATATAAGAGAGTGAACATTAAAGCTATTAGTCTTTTAAATTTCATAAAAGCTTAAATAACCTATTAACATCTAGATTCTTTTAAGACAATTGCTCTACCGCATTTGTTACAAACGGAAGCAGCTCCTTTTAGTCTTTGATGCAAAATGGGTGAAATATAACCATTGCAATCCTCTACAGGGCATTCTAATTTTTGAGAAACGGAATTGAACATATCATTAAGAAAAAATTTTCCGAATTCATTATTAAGATTTAAAATTACTTTTTTCATATAGTTTTTTCCTTAGTACTCTAACACAAAAAATTATTATGGTTGTTGAAAGAGGGTATGTTATTGAAGGAGCCTATGTTTCATGTCAATTTAATGTGACAAGGTCACTTTTTTAAGTCATCAATTATTCCAGTAAGGACTTAATTATGTGCATTAGCACCAGCGACGGAAATAAACTTATGGGACAAACTGCTAGTCTGTTAGGAATTGATAAGAGTCTTCGCTTTTTAATTCTCTAGTCATAAGTTTGGTTACAACTTCTTTGGGGGTGATATCAGTATAAACTGCTTCATAAATGATATCTGAAACCGGTGTTGCTATGTTGTGTTTTTTAGAAAGTTCGCACACGGCTTTTGTGGTTTTAACACCTTCAGCTACAGATCCAAGCTCATTAAGGATATCATCGAGCTTTTTGCCTTGTCCTAATCTGTATCCTACTTGATAATTTCTACTTAATGGGCTTGAACAGGTTGCAATTAAATCACCAATACCTGAAAGACCGTATAACGTGCTTGGGTTTGCTCCCAGTGCAACGCTGATTCTTACAATTTCAGCGAGCCCTCTTGTCAATAATGCTCCTCTTGCGTTATTACCAAGCTTCATTGCATCAACAAAACCAGAGGCTATAGCAATTACGTTTTTAAGACTTCCGCCAAGTTCAACACCTATTACATCAGGATTTGTATAAAGTCTGAATTTGCCGGGTACATTCAGGTTCTTTTGTACAAAATTAGCAACTTCCAGATTTTTACAAGCTATTGATGCAGCTGTGGGAAGACCGTTCAAAACTTCCATTGCAAGTGTTGGGCCAGATAATATGGCGAGTTTACAGTCAGGCAATTCCTGATTAATTACTTCACTCATTGTATATAAGCCGGGTAACTCAAGCCCTTTTGAAGTATTTACTAGAATCTGATTATTTTTTAATCCGGCTTCTTTTAGACGCTGACATACTGGCCTTATGCCTGAAGTTGCAACAACCATGAGGATAATTTCAGCGTCTTTTATGGCATGTGCAAGATCTGAAGTGATTTCCACCTTATTATCCAGGCTTACTTTAACGGGTTTGCTAGTTGATTTGGTCTGAATAAGTTCCTCTGACAGGTCTTCTTCTCTTGACCAGAGGGTTATTTTATCAAAATTATTGTTTAATAACCATGTTAAGGTTAATCCCCAACTTCCTGCTCCTAAAACAGTTAACTTCATAGTTAATTTATGCTCCAGTATCTATTATTCTCTTATTTTATTTTCATTACCTGATATCAATCGTTTTATATTTTCTCTATGTAAGTATAAAGTAATATATAAACCACCTATCAGGCAGTAAGCAATATAGCTTGTAGGTTTGTGAAATACAATCATCCATATTGGAGTA
>MFRQ01000002.1:0-16107 GCA_001784615.1 Candidatus Melainabacteria bacterium RIFOXYA2_FULL_32_9 | reverse complement strand
TATTGAACCTACAGAAACATATTTGGTCAAATAAGTTATAACTACCCAGGTTAAAGCCGTTATTAATCCTACAGGAAAGCTTAATCCAAATATGGTTCCAACTCCTGAAGCAACGGATTTTCCACCGGTAAACTTTAAGAATACGGATCTGCTATGTCCAATAATTACTGCAACAGCAACTAATATTGGTAATATGTCGTATTGAGGGAATAAATCAAGTTGAAATTGTAGATCTTTAGCAATTATAACAGGCAAATATCCTTTTAAGGCATCAATAAACATTACGAGAATAAAAGCCCAGGTGCCAAGAACTCTTTTTACATTAGTTGCGCCTGTACTGCCACTTCCAATTTGCCTTATATCAAGTCCTTTAACAAGTTTGACAAGTATATATCCTGTTGGAATTGAGCCTATAATATAAGCTAAAGTTACTATAGCCAGAATAAATAAATAATATTGGTAATCCATAAATGTCCTACTTCTCCTTATTATTTTCCTTTTTCTGATCTTTCTCTTATTAATATTTTAATAGGAGTTCCAAAAAATCCAAATGCTTCTCTGAGTTTATTCTCTAAATATCTTTTATAACTATCTGATATAAGTTTTGCACTGTTCACAAAAATTACAAATGTAGGGGGTTCTACTCCTATTTGGGTTGAATAGTATGCTTTTAGCCTTTTTCCTTTTTTTGATGTTGGTGGATTTAAAGCAAAAGCTTCCAGAATAACTTTATTTAGTAGACTGGTAGATATTTTTTTATGTGAATATTCGTATGATTCAAGTACTGCAGCAAATATTTTGTTTATTCTCTGTTTGGTTACTGCGCTTATAAATAGTATTGGTGCAAAGCTCAGGTGTGGAGCTTCTTTTCTGATGAGTTTTGTAAATTCATTAGTCGAAGTTGAGTGCTTATCTTCGATTAAGTCCCATTTATTTACTGCAATTACAATAGCTCTACCTGCATCATTGCTTATTTCGCCTATTTTTTTGTCCTGATCGGTAATACCTTCTGTAGCATCAATTAAAAGAAGAGTTACATCAGAATTTTTAATAGCTTTAATTGATCTTGCTACTGAGAATTTTTCTATGCCATATTCAACTCGTGCTTTTCTTCTAATTCCTGCTGTATCTACTAAGGTGTAGCAATTACCATCAACACATAAGTTGGTATTAATTGCATCTCTCGTGGTTCCTGCTATTTCACTTACTATGACCCTTTCTTCCCCTAATAATGAATTAACAAGGGAAGATTTACCTGCATTAGGTCTACCGACAATTGCAATATGTATTGGCTTTACTTCTTCATCGGAAACAAATTCAGGTAAAGCCTTAATTAGATCATCTAATAAATCCCCGATTCCTCCTGTACCATGCATAGAGGAAACCGGATAAGGTTCTCCAATTCCAAGAGAATAAAAATCAGCTACAAGTGCGGTTTTTTCTGGAATATCAATCTTATTTACCGTTAAAAATATAGGTTTTTCGCTTTTTCTTAATAAATTTGCCACATCAATATCGACAGGATTAAGTCCTTCTTTACCGTCTACCATAAAAATAATGACATCGGCTTCAGCAGTAGCTATTTCTACCTGTGTATAGATGGACATCATAATTTCATCTTCCATGCCGGGTACAATGCCGCCAGTATCTATAACAGTGAAATTATGACCAGCCCATTCCACGTTAAAGTATAGCCTGTCTCTGGTGACACCTGGCATGTCATCGACTATAGATTCTCTTGAACCTAATAATCTGTTTACAAATGTAGATTTACCTACATTTGGTCTTCCAACAATAGCAACTATTGGTTTTCTTTTCATAATTGTTTATTATATCCAGTAATTATCAGAACATTAACAAGTATAACTCAAACCAAATTATATTATTGAGATGATTTATTTATATTTATTCAATAAAGCAGTATGCATAATGATTATGGACTTAGAATAAAAAATTAATATTACTTAAATACTTGTTTTTAGAGTAATCAATATTTTTATCAGGTAATATCCACTCATTTTTCTTGATTGAAGAGGGTATAAATACAGCTGAATATTTATCCTGATAGATAACCTTCCAGTCTTTTAAAGTTTTAAGTTTATTGTTGGTTTTGGTATTTGCTTCAATAAGAATAATATCAGCAGAATATTTATCCAGCACTTTTTGTGTAGGCTCAAATGAAAAGAAAAAATTCGAAATATCAATATATACCTCATTTGAATATGTTTCTTCATATCTTCCATCGATTGCTACGAGGCATTGAGGGTAAAGCTTCCATAATGAATAACTACCCCAGTTAAATGGGACGAGCAAATTGCCTTTTAAGTTATTAGTTTTAATGAATTCAACAGCACTTGCAGGATAATCTTTTGGATTAACTTTAATAATATGCGGAGTTATAATGCTATAATATGCCCCAACAACAATAATAAATATGAATACGACTGCTTGTCTTGTAAAGTTAATCAGATCATATTGACTTTCAGAAAATAAATTTTTGAATTTGTCCAGGTATTCTCCGAATAATGCATTAATTGCTGTATAAAAATGCTTATAAATAAAGATAGAGGCGATAATTACAAAAAATATTGCCTGTCTTTCCTGTCTGAGTGAGAGTATAAACGTTACTAAAAGTAATGTTATCTCAGTCCAATCTAGCTTTTTATCTTTTGATATTAGCTTATAACCAAAGCTAAATATTGCTATTACAAGTAAAATCTTATATCCAAGCCAGTCATTAACTGATCCTAAAAGATTTAATGGTTCCCATTCAGTAATATATGGCCTCGGCATGGTAATTGCTTCAATCATATAATGCCAGAATTTAATTCCATAGGGATTAATTAGAGTAACCGGCAGCGTAAGGCTGATAATTCCTAAATATTTAACAGGATTTTTCTTGTTTAAAAGTTCACCTAAAGCATACAGGACAAGTAAGCCAAATCCGGCCACAAAACCACCGTGTAGGTTTACCCAAAGTAACATTGTAGCTGGAAATATCCATATAAGTCTATTTTCTCCCCGACGTATTCTTTCAAGAATGTATACCCAGAGGGTAAAAAAGAGGTAAGTAAATAGCTGGCATCTTATTGTACTGCCAAACCCAGGCCAAAGACCAGTCAGGGTAATTATATAAAACCCTATTCTGTATTTTTTATCTGATGATATCAAGTGATTAGCTGCTAAAATAACAGTTAGGACTGTAAATGCTATTAAAACCTTTAATGCTATAAGACCATAATCCCCAAAATTATGTGATAAAAAGTAAAATATGACTCCTGATCCCCATTCATGATCTACCCATAGATCTTTTGTCGGTGTGTAAGCAAAGATATCATGCTTTAATACCCAACCTGTCTGAAAAAATAATGCTCCTACTGCTAATCTATGCCATAAATCCCTATCAGCGCTGTTATGTATAGCAGAAAACAAGCAAACCAGTATAAACAAGGCTATAAAAAATATAATTTTTTTTGTATGACTCATAATATTTATTTTTCTGTACTGATTTATATAAATGATGTTATCAGAAAATAGACTTTTTTAGCAGTAATTATTCGGGTTGTATTAGAATAATAGATTTTACTCGCCTTGCAGCATTTTCTTTGGCTGAAGTTAATATAAATTTAGGCTGATCAGGTAAATTTATATATAAAGACGTTGAGCTTCCGCCATCGAGGGCAAGAGCTTGTTCGACTTCTAAGCTTTTCATAAATTCTGCTAGTTCTTTAAGAGTCATAGGTCGTTCATTACTTGCTGCTACAAATAAAATATGATCTTCTTTAATTCCAATAGCTGATCTGGCATATTTACCTAAAGCTCCAGCAGACTCCCTTATTACTTTACCATCTTTTTTAACGACAAAAGCTTCTTCTTCCAGCTTTAAATCAGGTAAGAGCTCAGGACCGGCTTGTATTGAGTTGAATATTTCGCATTTCATCTCTATTGGATCATTATGCTGTGCTATCTGATAAATTTTGCTGTAATTACCACAATTCAAATGGCAGCTTAATATTCTAAATTCAGATCTGTTTAAAATAGTAGGTAAATATGCTTTGAGACTTGGATTGTTCATTAAGTTCGGATTATCCCTGGGATCTGCCGCCAATTCTCCATCTTTAATTATGAAAGAAGTAGTTTTAGTGTTTATTGGATCAAAAAACCCCCCATTAATTGCAGCAGCTGAATTTGTTTTTTCTGCAACTGTTTGTACTGTTTCAAGTGAGTCTGATACATAAGGGACAATGCAATCCGGGCATTTTTTTATATTAACATCAACAACATAAACTCCTTTTGTCGGGGAATAAAAGTTTATAGCTTTATCAGAGTCAAATTTTCCTAATTTTGAACCGGAAATGGCTAAAATTAGGAAAATTATTAAAGGCATAAGGACAGCGCAATAAAACATTAAGGGAAATGATGAATTTTCCTTAATGTTTTTTGCAGCCTTCTTCTTATAATTAGCTATTAATTGAGTAATATAGATTTTATTTTTTGAATGTATCAGCGCAGAGCCCTTTCTTCATCCATACACACTGTTTGCAAATTTTTTGATGAGCTAGAGGTGTCATAATTTTTTTCAAGACATCAATCTTTTCTTGAAAATCAACTACTTCACCTTCTTTTAATCCTAGAATTCCCATAACTGTTGAATCAAGTTTTTCAGTATAAGCTTGAGAACACAGACTGGAGTTTGGGCTTAGGCAATGTTCACATATATCATCATTGCCAAGAGTAATTTTAACATTAACTCCCTGAGTTAAGGACTTAATTACTTTTTCCATATTAACCTCAAATTTTTTAGAATAACCATAACCTTTGTATCCAGGGATACATAAAAAATGATGTGGTCTAAGATTAATATAGCTCATATTTTAGATAAATTTCTAGGATTTACAGGAAACTGAATTGTTTTGCATTTCAGCTATGATAGCTTGTGCCATTTCCATTGTTGAAGCATGACCACCAAGATCAAAAGTTACGGTTTCATTCTTTTGAATAACCTTTGCAACTGCATTATATATATTCTTAGCTGCTTTTACCTCGCCTAGATGTCTAAGCATCATTGCAGCAGATAGAATTAATGCTGTCGGGTTAGCCTTATTAAGTCCTTTTAATCCAGGGGAACTTCCGTGGACTGGCTCGAAAATTGCCAGATCTGTACCATAATTTGCACCAGGTGCTATACCCAGACCTCCAATTAATCCGGCTGTCAGGTCTGATATGATGTCACCATAAAGGTTTGGTAATAATAAAACATCATATAATTCAGGATATTGCACCAATTGCATGCACATATTGTCGATTAGTAATTCCTCGTATTGAATCTGAGGATAATCTTTTGCTACTTTTTTTGCTGCTTCAAGGAATAAACCGTCAGAAAGTTTGCATATATTTGCTTTTGTTATTGCTGTTACTTTTTTACGGTTTTCTTTTACTGCATATTCAAAAGCCGCTTTGGCTATTTTTTCAGAAGCTCCTCTTGTAATAAGTTTGATTGATTCAGCAGTATTTTCATCTATTTGTCTTTCAATACCAGCATATAAATCTTCTGTATTTTCTCTGAATACTACCAGATCAATATTATCAAATTTTGATTTTATGCCTTTAATTGTTTTTGCAGGTCTAACACAGGCAAATAAATCTAGTTCCTTTCTTAAAGTAACATTTACACTCCTGAAACCTGTTCCAATTGGCGTTGTAATAGGCCCTTTAAGAGCAACTTTATTTTTTTTAATTGATTCCAGAACTTTATCAGGTAAAGGAGTGCCTTCTGTTTCAATAAAATCAGATCCGGCGTTTACCACTTCCCAATTGATTTTTATACCTGTTGATTCTATTACTTTAATAGCTGCTTCAGTAATCTCAGGACCAATTCCGTCACCTGGAATTAAAGTAATATTATACATATTTTCTCCCTAAACTAATTGAAAATTACCATGTTTTTCTATGTGTTTTGCTAGTCCACCTTCATTGAGGATTTTTATCATAACATCAGGTAGCGGTGTAATTGGTATATCAATATTTTGAGTCAGGTTTTTAACTATACCTTTTTCAAGATCAACTTCAATTTCATCATCCTGATTTATTTTATCTGTGTCACATTCTATTAAAAGTAGACCAATATTGATGGCGTTTCTAAAGAAGATTCTTGCAAATGATTTTGCGAGCACTCCATTTACACCTGCAAGCTTGATAATTGTAGGAGCATGTTCTCTTGAGGAACCAAGTCCAAAGTTTCTTCCTGCTACTACAAAATCACCTTGTGACATATTGGAAGCAAATTCAGGGTTTGCATCTTCTAATACGTGTTTTGCGAATTCAGGTAAATTAGTTCTTAAGTGAAATAATCTACCAGGTGCTATATGATCAGTGCTTATATCATCTCCAAATTTCCAGGCTTTACCTTTTTTATCCATAGTTTAGCTCCTTAAATTTTTCTTAAAAACCAGGCTTAAATCAGCTTATATATCTTTCGAAAGGATAAATTCTTTGAGAAGAAAATCTTGCCACAACTTCTCTAGGATCGGTAATATAACCTGTTATGGCGCTAAGAGCTGCTGTTGCAGGGGAGCATAAGTAAATCTGCCCCTTAGGATTACCCATTCTACCCTGGAAATTTCTGTTTTGAGTAGAAAGGCAAACTTCATCATCTCCGAGAATTCCACAATGAACACCAACGCAAGGCCCGCAGCCCGGTGAGGAAATAAAAGCTCCAGCTTCTATGAAAATTCTAATAATGCCTTCTTTCAAAGCCTCAATGAATACTTCTCTTGATGCAGGAACTACTATCAATCTTGTATCAGGGTTTATTCTTTTATCTTGAAGAACTTGAGCTGCAATTCTTAAGTCTTCAATACGTCCATTTGTACAACTGCCAATGAATACCTGATCCACTTTAATATTACTTAGTTTGTCAACTGTTGTTATATTATCAACACTATGAGGGCATGAAACTGTTGGTTCAAGCTTTGTTACATCTATTTCAATAACTCTTTCATATACAGCATCAGGATCAGCATTAATTTCTCTATACATATGGCCTCTGCCTCTAGTAATGAGGTAGTCCCTGGTAATTTCATCAGAAGCAACTAAGCCAGCTTTTGCTCCGGCTTCAACAGCCATATTTGCAAGTGTAAATCTGTCTGACATAGTCATATTTGTAATAGTTTCACCGGTGAATTCCAGAGCTTTATAAGTTGCTCCGTCTGCGCCAATTATTCCTATTAAATGTAAAATAAGATCTTTAGCGGCAACTCCCGGTTGGAATTGTCCGTTCACTTCTATTTTAATAGTTTCTGGCACTTTCAACCAGACTTTTCCCAAAGCTATAGCTATACCAACATCTGTGGATCCCATACCCGTAGCAAAGGCACCTAAAGCTCCAGAAGTGCAAGTATGAGAGTCTGCTCCTATTAAAATTTCACCAGGGTTAACATAATCTTCAACTAATCTTTGGTGGCAGACTCCTTCTCCAATTTCAGAAAGAATCGCTCCTGTTTTTTTAGCAAATTCTCTTAAAGTTTTATGTGCATTCGATAGTTCTTTTCTTGGACTTGGAGCTGCATGGTCAATAAAAAGTATGGTTCTTTCAGGATTAGCTGCTTGTTCAAGATTTATTTTTCTTATTTCTTCTATGGTAAGAGGGCCAGTTCCATCTTGTACAGCGGTGACGTCAACTTTAGCAATGACAAATTCACCGGCTTTTACGCTTTTCCCACAGTGTTCACTAATAATCTTCTCAGCTATAGTTTTTCCCATAAATAATTCCTTTTTATTGATGTATATACTATTTTTCTACGTTAGTAGGCTGACTATCTGCAGTTATAGGTTGAAACTTTTCCATACGTTTTTTGAGTTCGCCTGTTGGGACATAATATGGTGTTACAGTCATTATTTTAGCAGCAATATCAGGATATTCGTATATAAATTTCAACTCGTTATCCAGAAGAGGTTTCTGTGTATGAACGTTAGCATATCTTGCAAGTTCCAGAATATTCCTTGCTTCATCCTCATCACGGAATTCTAATTCAAGTTTTTCATATACGTTTCTGAATCCTTTAATTCCGCCATATTCTCCTACGGTAATCATACGGCCTGTTTCTACCATTTCAGGTTCGCCTCTTCCGAGTTCTTCAAAGTCATATAATTCATAATTTCTTCTGTCTTTAAGTGCACCATCAGCATGGATACCTGATTCATGTGCAAATGCATTATCCCCAACCGCTGGGTGATTTATTGGGATTGGCACTCCAAAAGCATAAGAAGTATATTTAGCTAATTTCCAAGCTGCACTTAAATTAATTTTTGGATCAAGAATATATTTACCTTTAAAACCGCTTGATTTAAGGATGGCTAGTAAACAGGATACCAAATCTGCATTACCTGCTCTTTCACCCATGCCATTAATGGCGGTATTAATATATGCATCAACTCCTGCATCGATAGCTGCTTTGGCTCCCATAATTGAGTTTGCTACAGCCATGCCGATATCATTATGATAATGTAATTCAATTGGGAGTCCAACTGCTGATGCAAGGTTAAAGATTCTTGTATATGTGGTTTGTGGATCATCGTAACCAAGGGTATCACAATATCTGAGTCTATGAGCACCATGATCTCTTACTGCTTTACCGAATTTAATTAAAAATTCATCATCTGTTCTTGATGCATCTTCTGCATTGACGCCAATTGCGTGCGCTCCACAGGTATTTGCTGCTTCTACTGCATCTATAGCCTGAGCTATTATATCATCTTTGTCTTTTCTTCCGCCAAATTTACCTTGGATCATCTGATCTGAGGTAGAGATTGATAAATTAACATGTGTTAGCCTGGGGACGTTTTGGAACGATTGATAAACATCACTAGCTAGAGCTCTCATCCAACCACTCAGCTTTGTTTTTGTTATTGCTCGTCTATCTACAAGTTGTAAATTTGCATTTAAATAATTGATCTCGTGACGTGTATTAGGAAATCCAAATTCGGATTGTGTAATTCCCATTTCGTCCAGGAGGAGGTTAATCATAGTTTTTTCAAGTTTAGCAAGTCCAAGCCTGGAAGTTTGAACGCCGTCTCTGTTTGTCACATCCACTATATAGATAGTGTTTTTAGCCTCGACCATAGTTGTTTCCTCTCATAATTCTTAACACTCAATAAATTGATCTCTTCTTAAATAGTATTTCTTACACTTATTTTAAGATTATACAATTTTTTATCTTAAATCAATAATTTGTTTTGAGATATTTACAAGATAATGACTTATTTTTATATAAGATTGTTTTAAAATGTAATTGGACATGTCTTTTATATAAGTTAAAAAAGTTTTTTTAAATCGGAAAAAAGATTTATATTAAATTTATTAGTTAATCATTTTTTTATTTAGTGCGGGAGCAGTAATTATGCAAAATACTCCAAGAGGAATGAGACTACATATTGGAATTTTTGGGAAAAGAAACGTAGGAAAGTCTCACTTATTAAATTCTCTTACAAGGCAGAATATATCAATCGTCTCTAATATAGCAGGTACAACTACTGATCCTGTAGAAAAAGCAATGGAATTATTGCCTTTAGGTCCGGTTTTATTTTTAGATACTGCCGGAATAGATGATGAAGGCAGTTTAGGCGAGATGAGAGTTCAAAAAACGCTAACAGTTCTTGATAGAACTGATCTTGCTATTATTGTAAGTGACCAATCAGGCTGGGATAATTTTGAAAAGCAACTTTATCACAAGTTAAAAGAGATGAATATTCCTGTAATTTCTGTATTTAATAAAGCCGATCTTGGAGAAATTGATAGAAATAGTCTTGAAGATGTTAGAAAACTTGAATTAGAACCTGTTATTACATCTGCAATGCTTGGTGATGGAATTGATGAATTAAAGCAAAAGATTATAAAGTTAGCACCGGAAGAATTTTTGAGTACACCTTCTATCGTATCCGACCTGATCCCTCCTGGAGAGCTTGCTATTTTAGTCGTTCCAATTGATTTAGAAGCCCCAAAAGGTAGATTGATATTGCCACAGGTGCAAACTATAAGAGATTTATTGGATAATGATTCTATGGTTATGGTGGTTAAAGAAAGGGAGCTGAAAGATGCGCTTAACAGACTAAATAAACCTCCTCATATTGTAGTTACAGATTCTCAGTCATTTCTGAAAGTTTCTGCGGATGTGCCAAAAAATGTTCTGTTAACTTCATTTTCTATATTATTTGCCAGATTTAAGGGAGAGTTAAATGAGTTTGTCAGAGGGACTCTTGCTATAGATTCACTAAAAACCAATGATAAGGTTCTTATTTGTGAATCTTGCACCCATCATGCGATAGGAGATGATATAGGAAGGGTTAAAATACCAAGATGGCTTACTCAATATGTTGGCGGTAAATTGCATTTTGAGCATTATGCAGGGCATGATTTTCCTGAGAATATAGCTGATTATAAATTGATTATCCATTGTGGTGCCTGTATGACAAATAGAAGAGAAGTTCTCTCCAGAATTATGAAATCCAGACAAGTTGAAGTTCCAATAACAAATTATGGGCTTACAATAGCATATTCTTTGGGCATTTTTGAAAGAGCCTTAGAACCATTCCCTCTAGCAAAACATATATATGAAGAAGTAAAGATGGCTAGTAAATAATTTATAACAGATATGTAATTATGCAGCTCAAACTATAGCCTAGCTGCTTAACGGAATTAGTACATGTGTTTAAGTATGTTAGCTAAATCTTGCCTACAAGGTTAATGTATTTTAATTCTTATTTAACTTTTACTCATTATAGTAATTTTTTGAGTTGAAAAAGAGGATTAGAAGAATGAATAGAGTTACATTTGGTGGCAAGTATACAATCAAGCTAGGAAATCCTGATAAATCATTAAAAGAAGTTATTTATAATTTAAAAACTGTAGCAAAGTCTGATAAAGATCCTGTTGAAGTTGTACAGGGGAATAATTATGATGAAGTCAATATTTATACTGGCCAGGAAGCCAAAGATTACGATCTTCTAATGAGGCTTGTAATGTTAAAAAGTATGAGTAATCCGGATTTTAATGATATATTTAATAATTTTGAGAAATCTTTTGCAGAAGGAAAAACCATTAATTTAAAGGCTTAATTTTAAATACAAAAATATTAAAAAAAGAGGTAAAAGCCTCTTTTTTGCTATTTAAATAATCGTGTATGTCATTCTAATGATACAACTATTATTATTGGAGTATTTCGCACTGTCTTAAGTCAACAATTCTTCCAGTAATACCACTGTTATTACGAGTCTTGATATGTGAATACTAAACAATAATCGTTTTTGCGAAGTAATCTCAAAACAAGAGTTTATCTAGCTAGCAACTTGAGTTATTATAAATAATGGATGTAGGAAAAGATAAAAATGAGTTTTAGAGAAGAAAGTGATTTTTTAGGGACAGTGAGGATTCCACAGGAAGCATACTGGGGAATACATACTTATAGAGCAAATCAGAATTTTAAAATATCAGGTTACAGGATTGATAGAGAATTCATAAAAGCGTTAGGGTATGTTAAATTAGCTTGCATTCTTACTATTAAAGAAATGAATAAGTGGTCTGACTCTAAGGCTAATGCTATTTTACAGGCCTGTGAGGATTTAATAGAAGGTAAACTTGATGATCAGATTATAGTTGATCCTATTCAGGGCGGAGCCGGGACTTCTACTAATATGAACGTTAATGAAGTTATAGCAAACAGAGCTCTTGAATTGATGGGAAAAGAAAAAGGCGATTATAAATGTATTGATCCTTTAGAAGATATAAATTTATATCAGTCTACAAATGATGTTTATCCTACTGCTCTTAAAATTGCCTCAATTTTTCTTATGAAAGAGCTTGAGCAGGAAGTCATTGCACTTCAGGAGAGTTTTCAGGCCAAGGAAAGAGAATTTGCTGATATTGTAAAAGTTGCCAGAACTCAGTTAATGGATGCTGTTTTGATTACTCTGGGTAAAGAATTTTCTGCCTATGCTGAAGCTATATCAAGAGATAGATGGAGAATTTATAAGTGTGAGGAAAGACTTAGAGTAGTTAATATAGGGGGTACCGCTGTAGGAACAGGTCTTTGTGCTCCAAGGAAGTTTATATTCGGAGTAATTGAAAAATTAAGAGAATTAACAGGACTTGGACTTGCAAGAGCAGAGAATCTTGTTGAAAATACTCAAAATCTTGATGTGTTTAGTGAAGTTAGCGGAATTTTAAATGCTCATGCGGCGAGTTTAATAAAAATAGCCAATGATTTAAGACTGCTTAATTCAGGCCCTCAGGCAGGCTTAAGCGAGATTACGCTTCCTCCGGTTCAGGTAGGTTCATCAATAATGCCCGGGAAAGTCAATCCTGTTATTCCTGAAGTTGTGGCACAATCCGGAATAAAAGTTCTTGGAAATAACGTAATAATTAATCAATGCGTTGCAGGAGGCCAGCTTGAATTAAACCAAAATATCCCACTTATTGCTTTTACTCTGATTGAATCTCTTAGGCTCTTGATTAATGCAAATAAAACATTTAGAGAAAGATGTATAACCGGAATTACTGCTAATAATGCAAATATAAAGAAATCAGTAGAGTGCAGTTATGCTTCTATAACAGCGCTTGTTCCTGTTCTTGGCTATAAAAAAGTATCACAAATAGCAAAAGAACTTGAAAAGACTGATATGTCAGTAAAAGATTTTGTTGTAAAAAACAATTATATAACTGAGGAAGAATTTGATAGTCTAACATCCCCTGAAGCTATTCTGGCATTAGGTCATACTAAATCAATTGATTTTTAATACAGTTGAAATCATACTCTATTATAAGAGTTAAAATATACTGTAATCAATGGATTACGATAAGTACTTTAAGAAGTTATTTTTAGGGTATTAGTGTATTTTTATTTTAGGAAAAAGATATGACAATGAAATTAAAAGATGAATTAATTACAGGCGTTGAAGAGATAGATAAACAGCACGCTGAGCTTTTCGAGAAATTCGATCGATTACTTCTAGCTTGTAATAACCGCATGGAAATTGAAGAAATACGTAATATAATAAACTATCTTGAAAAATATATTTCAATTCATTTTATTTCTGAAGAAAAACTCATGGAAAAATATGATTATCCTGATAAAAAGTCTCATATTATGGAACACAGGTTTTTTGATGAGAATTTTATCTCTATAAAAAAAGTGTTTAAAGAGCAAGGCGGCTCAATTGAATTTGTTAGACAAATCAAACAACTCCTTGTTAATTGGTTTGTACAACATATTGAGAGTGTTGATAAGGCTTTTGCTGAGTTTATTAAATCTAAAATTCAATAATTAATCCTCAGCTTGTTCGGGGATTAAATCAATGCAGGAATAATACTATAATCATTTTAAGAATTATCTTCACATTCTTATGATGACTCAAATGTTATTCCTGAGCTTAATGAATTATTTTTTAATTGGTTCTAAATATTGCTTGTTTAATAGGTTAAATAGTAATTTCTATAAGTTAATTGAGGAAATTATAGTATATATGTAATATAGGATTTATTGGTAGCAGGAAAATTTGTACATTTTTGATAAAATTAAATAGAAATAATTTATAAAGTTGTATTATGCAGAATATTAGAGATATAGAGTTAGAGCGTTTATTTTTCCTATTACCTGAAGAAACCAGAAGGCTTAGTGAGCTTCTATTGTCGGTTAATTGGGATAGTATTGATTTTGATATTATTTATCATAATAAAGTTGATTTTTCTGTTTTAAAAGATAATCAGGCAAAGCTTTTAAACTTGATTTTGGAAAATATTCCTGAATGGAAAAGGCTTATTGATTGTAAGCAGCATATTACGCACGACTATGATTTGAGTATACATACACTTCTTGTGATAAAAGAAATACAAAAAGAAAAACTGTATAAGACTTTAAGCAAATTCAATAAGCTAATTCTCTTATATACAGCGCTATTACATGATATTGCCAAGAATGAAAAAGAAGTAGATCCGCAGCATCCTGCAAAAGGAGCTGAAATGACCAGCTCCATACTTTATAGACTGGGTTTTGAGGAAGATTTTATAAACGATGTATATGTTTTGATAAAAAATCACCAAATATTAGGCTTGATTGCTTGTAATAAAATGCAGCTTAATGCTGAAAATCTTGCTCAAGTCTTTAAAAAACAGCAACTTATTGATTTAATAGCTATCCTTTCAATTGCTGATATAAAGTCAGTTAAAAGGAACGAGGCATTCTTTAACGAAAAGATAGGACAAAATATTGAACGCGTCAGGGTTGCAGCAAATGCTTATATAAAAGAAAATCATCAATAGACTTAAATTAAAGGAGAATTTATTGATGGATGGGTTGTTTGTTATAGGTGGTATTGTATTTATATTGGCATGTTTATTATTTGTTTGTACTCTAAATGGTAATAATGAACAGGTAAATTTAGATTTTGATAAATTAAATATGAGAGAAATCACTATTGAAGCAAAAGATGGATTAAATATAGCAGTTGAATTTTATTCACCCAAAGTAGAAGGAAAATATCCGGCAATTTTACTATTACATATGCTTGGAAAGGATAAAGCAAGTTGGAATAAGCTTATTCCAGAGCTATTGGATAATGGGTTTGTTGTTTATAGCGCTGATTTAAGGGGGCATGGTAGAAGCGTAAGAATGAAGAATGGTAAAGAAGTGTTCTACCAGAATATGAATGAGAATGATTGGAATAAAATTCCTGAGGATGTAATTGATTTAGTTGATTTTATTTCGCAAGATAAATTTGTTGATTCTGAGCAAATAGGTATAGCAGGAGCAAGTATTGGGGCTAATGCTGCAATTATATGTGCATCAAGATATCAGAATAAAGTTAAAACAGTAATTGCTTTATCTCCTGGTTTAAATTATAGGGGATTAGAGATACTTGAACCTGCAAAAAATTTAAAGGTGCCTATCTTGATGGTAGCAGGATCAGGTGATAAATATGCCTATGAATCCTCTAATCAACTAAATGAAGTAGTAAAAACAATTCATGATTTGTTAATATATGATAATAAAGAGCATGGTACAAACCTTCTGAATAAATCAGAAGGTTTACAAAAGAAAGTAGTAAATTGGTTAAATGAATATCTTAAGAAATAAGATAGTTTTATATTCTTTATTTTTAGTAGTTTTAATGCTTTATTCTTGCTGTTTTTATTCTGCTGATGCGAGAAGAGTGACTGGGCCTGTTGAATTTCAATTCAGGGCTAAGGATAGTTTTAATATGTTTGGATCTATTGAGGTCCCTAAAAGTGCATCTGTCAAAAACAAGGCTCCCCTAGTAATATTCTTGCATTCTTTAGGCAAAAGTAAAATTGAATGGCAAGCTTATGCTTCCAAAATAAAAGAACAGAATCCTAATGCTGCCATTTTAATTCTTGATTTAAGAGGCCACGGTCAAAGTATTATTGATGGAAAAGGAAAACGTAAATATTGGCAAAATTTCAAAAATAAAGATTTTCAAAAATATCCTGATGATATCTCTTCAGCTATGGATGCTGTTAGACAGCAATATCCTGAGGTAAATATTAACAAGGTTGCTCTTGTTGCCTCTAATATAAGTGCAAATGCGGCAGTAATTGCAGCAAGTAAAAACAATAAAAGTATTAAAACTCTTATTTTATTATCGCCTACCGTCACTTATAAAGGTATTGAAACAAGAATTCCTATGGTGAATTATGGAAATCATCCTGTATTAGTTATGGTTAGTAAAAAAGATGCATTTTCATATGATGGATCGTCGGAATTGATTAAATATGTTCAAGGAGTAAAGGAATTTAAAGTTTTTCCTGATGGTGGAAATGGGACAAGCTTACTTAAATTTCAACCTGGGGCACAAAAAGTGGTTTTTGACTGGTTAGATAAATACTTTTTTGAAGCCAGTAAGTAATAGATTTCAATAATAATAAATCTCAATCGTGCTATAAACTGATAGCTTTAAATTAAGTCTACCTGTTTAAAAGGCTATAGTCGATGACTTGAGTTAGGTAATGGATATTACCTAAATTTCGAATTGATTATAAGGACGCAATAAAAAATACTTACGCATTTTTTATTGCTCGATTATTTGCTGGTTATAAGA
>MFRQ01000001.1:5743-6855 GCA_001784615.1 Candidatus Melainabacteria bacterium RIFOXYA2_FULL_32_9 | reverse complement strand
GGGCATGAGCGTCTCTATTATAAAGCCTGTTCAATATCTCAAAAGGAGAAGATTGATTCGCAACGTAAAAACTGGTCGATTCATCAACCCAAAACCCGCCTAATTTATATAAACCAGTCATTCTTATGAAGAAACCAAGTAAAATTATTAAAAATAAAACGGTTAATCTAAACTTTTTGCTGTTAAAAAGGCTTTTTATCCTATCCATCTCTCAATTTCCAGACAAAATTATAAATAATTCTTATATTTATTCTACTTCATTAACTGGTGATTAGAAATAATTTAATTTAAGTATTATAGTTTGTTGGGTCGTATGGTGAGATTGCCACGGTGCCAGAGGCACAAACTCAGTATTAATGATTCTTGCATATTAAAGATGGTGCTTGCCTAGAAGAATATTTAATGATTGGTAATAGATTTCTAATGTTTGCAGTATTTATAGAATTTAAAAAGGTGACTGTGTCACCGTGGTAATCTTTCCAATGTTCACCAGATGGATTGCCACGCCTGCGTTGCAGGCTCGCAATGACAGTGCATGTTATTAGAATGATTGATGACTTAAAAAAGTGACTCTGTCACCTCGCAATGACATTCTTTATTAGTGTATTTTAACATTTTCTAAGCAAGCACCTTAAAGAAAAATAATTGACAGTATGATTGTAGCTAAGCCATCCCGCAATGACAGTGCGAAATACCCTCGCAATAATAGTAGTATCGCTGGAATGGTAGTTAGCCAATGACAGTGCGAAGTACACTCACAATGATGGTAGTAATATTGTAGGAATCGATGACTTGTGACAGTGCGAAGTACTTAGTTGCCGAATATTTTGCTGAAGAATTCTTTTATCTTTTTGCTTAATTTTGTAGGGGTACTTTTTTCAGTAGTATTTAAGCCCTTTTTTTCCATTTCCTCTTTTATAACCCCTGCTATTGCATAATTTCCACGTCTCATAGCACAATTATAAGGATTCTCACCGTATACATTCTTAATGGTAAGATCAGCATTATTATCGATTAGGAGTTTTGCTATTTTTATAGATTTTGTGTTGTGTAAAGCAGTGTCTCCCAGTAATTTATCTGTTGCATTAGGATCTGCACCATTATTGATTAAA
>MFRQ01000001.1:3491-5718 GCA_001784615.1 Candidatus Melainabacteria bacterium RIFOXYA2_FULL_32_9 | reverse complement strand
GGATTATTGCCTTATATAAAGGATTATCGCCGGCATCATCCTTCTCATCTACGTTAGCACCTTTTTTGATTAAAAATTCCATTATTTCTTTAGAGTCTGACTGCTCGGAATCTGCTGCATGAAATAGGGCTGTCCTGCCTTTTTTATCTTTAATATCAGGGCTTACGCCTTCTTCAATACAGTCTTTAATTGTATCAAAATTTAGCACTAGTTTAGACTTATTTTCTATGCTAAAACGCTCATCAGAATATTTGTTGAGGTAATCCAGCAGCTTTTGATCTGCTTCTTTATTCCCTTTAAGGCTAAAGGTTAAAGTATCAGAATTATTCAAATTCGCCTTAAAACTCTGTGGCCTTTTCTCCTGAATCCCTTGACCTGCTAAGTAAATAGCAGTCTTGTTTCCAAAACTAATTCCCTTTAATTCCATTAAATTCCTCTTCCACGATCGCAAAAAAATGTTCTATAAAAAGCTTTCATATAATTAAAGACTTTAAAAAAAGAAAAATGCTCTTTTATAAACATGAATTTACAAAACATAATATTCTTAACTGTATTTTCTGGTGTGTGGATTTGTAATTAATATGATGTAATTTTACGAGATGTCATCGCGAGGAGCGAAGCGACGTGGCGATCCAAATAATATTTATTTTTAAGCCTTAAATACTGAACATCTGTCATTGCTTCGGACTAAAGTCCTCGCAATGACAGATGTTCGCTTTTACCATATTATTTAATAATCCTACCACTAAACTAAATTCGAGAGAAAATAAGGATTTTGGGATTAAAATCAGCTAAAATGATTAGCTGGAAAAGAGAATAAAAATATTAGAAAACATTGATATAATTTTCATGCATTGTTTAAGGGGAAGTGAGATGAAAAAGGTGCTTGTCAGCTTAATTCTGGCTTTTATATTAAATTCAGGCCAGCAGGTTTTTGCTGTTAACTGGGTTCATGTAGGAACCAGTGAAAGTGGTAATGTTAATTACCTTGACCTTGACAGCGTAGAGCATGACGGTGATTATGCTTATTCCTGGTATAAAGTAATTATAAAAGATCCTGATAATGAGCTTAAGCAAAATGGAGCAGATAGTATAAAAGCTAAGCTCGTCTTTAATTGCTCTAATAGAACTTACAAATTGATAAAATCAATCAGTTACGACTCTCAAGGACGTGTTATTCTTGAAGCTGAAGATACAGAAGGATTTGAATCAATTACACCAAACACAACTCCTGAGAGAATTTTTAACCGTATATGCACAAATCAAGAGAATACTTCGTAATTTAAGACAGTATTCTCATGTAGAAGTGGTCTCAAAAGAATTATATTATTAATCGTCGGTGTTCAGAATCTTTCCAATTAATATGCTGGCAAGATGCTGAACATCATCAATTATTACTTAGTATTGATGATTCATGCTTCAGCATGACAAAATCTAACGTTATTTTATAAAGAATTTTGAGACCGTTTCTACACACAAAACAAAATCCGGTATAAACCGGATTTAAATTTTTTAAATAACATAAAATAATAGCATTATAACTGTGAATATAATGAGTATCCAGGTTCCAAACATGATCTCTGCCCCACTATTACCCCCCTGACATTAATATTATATTTTAATTTTTAGATCATTTCATTAGCTGAAACTTCTGATTTAATGGGATTTCCTTACTCCTTTGGGTAATAGATATCAGGAAAATGGCATTAGAGCTACGTATTGAGTTTGGCCTGATAGTCTGAGCTGTAAAAATTGCTAATGTGCCAGAGGCACAAACCAATCATCAAAGAAAAATTGATGACTTAAGAAAATTTAATCTGGATAATAGCTTTTAATAGTAAAATGGATGGATTGCGAAGATTCCTTTGGAATCTTCGCAATGACATTGCATATTATCTTGAAGGATCTCTGAGATTCTTCACTTCGTTCAGATTCATAGTATCTTTAACAGTCATAAAGCTATTTAAATTTTACTAAAATGTAAATTTAAGTTAGTATTAGACTAATGGCTTTTTGAATGGGGTTTTATGTGCACGGAAACGGTTTTTTAATAGAAATAGCTGAAATTTTTCTTTTATCTTCGGTTGTGGGTTTGATATTAAGTAAACTTAAGCAGCCTACAATTGTTGCGTATATTTTAGTAGGGATAGTTCTTGGGCCAGGTGTTTTAGGACTTGTCAAAAATCAGGAACTCATTTCTCAATTGGCTGAAATTGGTGTTATCGCC
>MFRQ01000001.1:3226-3396 GCA_001784615.1 Candidatus Melainabacteria bacterium RIFOXYA2_FULL_32_9 | reverse complement strand
CAGGATTTAAGCTTAATTCCAATTATGATAATCCTGCCAAACCTTGCCCTTGAATCAGGTCAGATATTTATTCCATTATTGATTTCTATTTTAAAAGCCGGAGTGTTTTTAGCCCTCGCATTATTTCTGAGTTTAAAAGTGGCTCCTGTAATTATGAACTTTATAACCTC
>MFRQ01000001.1:0-3198 GCA_001784615.1 Candidatus Melainabacteria bacterium RIFOXYA2_FULL_32_9 | reverse complement strand
TCCATCGCTATTGCATTTAGTACCGCAATTGTGGCTAATTATTTCGGAATTTCCCTTGCTCTTGGCGCTTTTATAGCTGGATTGGCCCTTAGTATCACAGCTCACAGTAAACAGGTTATCGCTGAAGTAGTACCATTTAGAGACGCTTTTGCAATGGTTTTCTTTGTGTCTATCGGCATGTTGATGGATATAAACTTCTTTATGAACAATTTACCACTAATTTTAGGAGCAGTTGCTCTAATTTTCATTATTAAATTCGTAATTTGCTTTGCTGTAGTTTATCTTGCCAAATATCCAGGACAAACAGCTCTTTGGGCAGGTTTATCGCTGTTTCAAATTGGAGAATTTTCTTTTGTATTAGCTAAATTAGGTGAATCTACAAATATAATCAGTCAGGATGTCTACTCATTCATAATAATTTCAGCTCTAATAACTATGTTATTTACTCCTTTCATTATTAAACTAATTCCAGGCATTATTGCCAGGCTTCAACATTTATCTTTCTGGAATAAACATTTTAAAGGTGAGATAAAAGTTGAAACTAGTAATTCTATATTAAAAGATCACGTTGTTATATGTGGATATGGGCCGATTGGAAAGAGTCTTGCCAAGATATTAGAGCTACATAACCAGATTTATCTTGTAATTGAGCTAAATAATAAAACTGTTCAAAGGTTAAAAAAAGAACGGGTTCCTGTCATCTATGGGGATTCAACTCACAAAGATATTCTAAAATATGCAAAAGTGAATCAGGCAAAGATAATTGTAATAACCTTACCAGATGCTAAAAGTTGTGAGATGGCCATAACTAATGCACGAAAATTAAATGAAGATATTTATATTATTGTCAGATCAAGATATCAAAATACTATAGATAGCTTATACCACGCAGGTGCTAATATTGTAATTTATGAAGAGTATGAAACAAGTGCAGCTGTTATTAATAACACTCTGGCTAAGCTTGATTATTCCTGTAATGAAATTGAATCACTTAATCAACTGGTAAGACAAAATAAATGTCAGCTTCTACAGGAAAGCTATAAAAATCAGGAATCTGTTACAGGTAGAATGAATATTCTTAAAAATAATGAAGTCGACTGGATTAGAATCTCTAAAAACAATCCTTTTATCGATAAATCAATTGCTAATAGTGATATTAGAAAGATTTACGGGACTTCGATAATCGCTATAATCAAAAATAACATTAATATTCCTAATCCTCCACCTGATACTATAATAAATAAAGGCGATATTCTGGTTGTGTTGGGTAATACAGATCAATTAAGGCATTTGAGAAACGATTTAACCAGCAAATAGTTTGTTATGCAACAATTTCAAGGCGGTGCGCAATGCGCACCCTACTAACTACTCTAAAACTATATTAGAAAGGTCATTCCGGGCTTGACCCGGGATCTTACTAGCTTGAAAATAAAAGCTTAAAGTGAATATTAGTCAATTTTGTTGAACCAGAATTATTTGACCCAATCTACTGTTACTTTGACACTAATAAACTAGTCTTAATAATCTATTTCCTGAAGAACTTTTGTTGCACAATTCCAACCATCATTAGAACTGCTACAATCATCATTATCATAAATACCACCTGAAGGAGCTGCAATTCCTGATTTGAGCATGCGAAGTAAATAAATATCCTTACCTAATGTATTCGGCTTTTTAAATCCGTTAACATCAACATAAATTTCTCCACATGCGGCGACACCGTTCACTAAAGTCTTATTACAACTTGCTCTGTAATCATAAAAATCCAGGAATGCTCCGTCACTAAGTATAAGTCCTGCATCTCCTTCATCCCAGTCCTCACCATATACAACACCACGAAGATATTTTATTCCACCATTATTCACCCAGCAATTCCCCATAAAGCTTCCGCTATCACATTCTTTTACGTAATTCAGATATGATTTAAATGAATTTCTGAAACAGTTATTATCACCATCCGAGCAGAGATTTATAAATGAGCCACCTTGATCAAAGTAAAGTCGACTTGTCACTGTTGCAATTTCTGAAAATCCCTGTGTCCACAGTTCAATTCTGTGTCTCGGCATTTTTTATTGGCAAAGGTTTCGGCGATTCTTAAAATTTATCAAAAATAAAATTGTTGCACTATTGTTGCAGTAGAATTCAATAAATTATAATAAACCAGTATAAGCTGGATTATTATAATTTATCATATTTAACACTGATTTTTATAATTTTCCTATCAATGGAAAATATATTAAAATATTATTAGTGCAATAAATTTCAAGAGGATTATCGATGCAACTTATTCGACAAAGCAACACAAAGGAAGAAAAACTAGAGAACAAATTTGCTGTTCGCTTAAAGAAAATAAAGCGTTATTTAGAAACTGTTAAAGAGCTTAAAGCACAAGGCTCAAGTAACACTGAAAACTGCAAAAATCAGATAGCAGTTATAGATAACTATATTATGAATGACCCTGTATTAAAAATGGAAATTGACAGACGGCTAAGTTATTTTAGCAATTTCCAGGACTCCTCGGATTGTATTGAATTTCAGCAAAAAATGACCCGCATTATTGTAAGAGCTTCTCAAAAAGCAAATATAGAAGAACTCGAAAAATTTAGACAAAATTCAATAGAAAAAAACTTTAATTTTATTAAAGAAGAATTGACAAACAAGGATAAAAGCATCTTAATTCCAGCACTAGAGCAAATTAGAAACAGCAAAACTCTATTTGAACTGGATGACAATAAGAAGGAGTTAGATAATTTTATTGTAGATAATGACTTAAATCTCCTTATGAATAATTTTATTTATTATATTCTATTGTGGAATATATCTGTAATGGTGATTCATAATGTTACCACAGACAAAGAAATACTAAATGCTAAAGAAGCCATTGAATATATATCTAATCCCGAATCTTATTGGACTAGAGCAAAAGATATAACCGACTTTCTCCATAATTACATGATTGTCTTAAACTTTTTAAAAAATTATGCAAAATTACCCGAAAAATATGTTGCTAAATATAAAAGTATTTTCAACAAAATTGAAAGTCAGTTTATTCAAGAAGAAAATGAAAATAAACACGAAACATTTTTTCGATATTCTGCCACATATAAATTATCTAATGACTTTCTTTACACTTCTGTCAAAGAAAAATTAGGGGACCTTGAATTAATCTTAATTGAATTGGAGTTATTTTACTTGAGT